>JBCBZF010000094.1:0-10605 GCA_039815525.1 Bacteroidota bacterium
GATGAAAAGAACCAAAAATCAAGGCCAAAAAATGCTGCCAGACCCGCAATCCAACGCCTCCCCCTCCCGATTTTTCGGGATTTGGCCAGGCCACCGCACTTTTTCTATTCAGGTATGTTTTCCAGCTTTTCATCCAAAACTCATGGTAAAATTGGTTATGTGTGAATAGGGACGGGCTGAGAGGAGCGAGGGACGAGTTGATATCCAGGTAAAGTGCACCTGCCTATCGCGAAAAAGACTTTGGTCCAGTTTTACAAGGGACAATTGGTTCTTAACCGGAATAGGATCGCGCCTCTCTTCCTGCCCGCATGTCTCAAATGGTGGTGTGATTCAGAACTTCCTCATTTTTCTACAAAAGGTCAAAAACAAAAAGCCCTGTCGCTTACGCAACAGGGCCATATATGAGATAAGTGGTGTGTTAACGTCCGCCTGCCGACTCGCAGTAATCTGAGATCGGTTTGGTCCCGGTATAAGCCGGATCGATCGAAGAGATTTTTTCGATGAAAGGTTTGGCTTCATCACAGTGATAATCACCGGCTTCAGTAGTAGGATTGAAGTTGTAGAAAGCCATTACCTGATAGGCAGAAAGAACGGTTTCTTTGGTCCGCTTGTCCATGCTGCTGGCATCGCCATCACCGAATACCCGGATGATGTCTTCCGCTACCGGCTTGAGGAACCACTCCGTAGAAGATGTATCAGCATTTTCCAATTGCTGCGCAGCGCGCAGACGATACTGGTAAGGAGACAGATAATCTTCTTTCAGTTTGTGACACTCGAGGAAGCTTTTGTCGCAATCAGCAAACTCTTCCGCTTTGTACTGTGCCAGACCGAGTTTGTAGTGGTCAGCCAGACCGACACCTTCCTGCACTTCGGTTTTCTTGGCGATCACACGCTTACGGTAGTATACTTCCATCGGCGCAACACCTTTGATTTTCTTGGTCAGTTCGCCACGCTTCGCTGTGGTCGCTTCTGCATCAGCCTGCTTGGCTTCAGCCTGGGCAAGCAATGCTTTTGCTTCGTCAACCAAAGCTGCTTTTTCAGGGGTATTTTCCATCCCACTGCTTTGCTTTACTTTGGCATTGTAAGCGGTAACCATCTGACGGGCTTCTTTCAGAAGGCCACGACGCTCCTTGATCAGGGCACGACCTTCTTTTTCAAAGCCTTTGATCTCTTTGTTGTACTCATCAGCCAGATCAGCGTAGATGTTGTTGTCTTTGCTGAGATATTTGTCCGGATTTTTGGTGATGGCTTTGTCATAGTACTCATCAGCACCTTTGAGGTCGCCTTTCGCACGGAGGATGTCTCCCATGGTCACGTAGTCAAGACCGATGGTGAATTTTTCCTTAGACTCTTTGAAGTAGGTGTTCATGGCTGATTCTGCCTTGTCCTGATCACCCATTTTGTTGTAGGCGATGCCTTCCAGACGATACATCACGCGGGTGATGGTGTCTTTTTTGATGTCATTGATCTCATCCAAAGCAGCCTGATAATCTTCGGTCAGGAAGAGGAAGGAAGCATAGCGGATACGCGCCTTGAGGTCGTTTTTGGTCAGAGATACATATTTCTCCAGGTCATTCTTGGCACGCTCAAATTTGTCTGGTGCAGAAGAAAGCAGGAAGAGTTCCCCACGAATCCGATAAGCTGGTGCGTAGTTCTCGTCCAGTTTGAGGGCTTCCTTTACGTTTTCGTAGCCTTTCTGATAATCTTTTTGCTCGTAGTAGAGTTCGGCCAGGGCTACGTAAGAAGGTACATATTCAGGCGCCTTGGTCTTTGCTTTTTCAAATTCTTCGATGGCCAGTTCCGGTACACCCTGCTTTTTGTAGTATTCTCCCAGCAGGATATAGGTTTCTGGGTTATCAGGTTCTGCATCACGTGCCTGATACAAAATGACTTTGGCCTGCTGAATCTCGCTGCTGCCACCAGTGAGGTAGGCTTTTGCAATCTCAAAATTGGCCTGAATGTCTTTGTCTTTGTTGATGCCGTCAGCTTTTTCCAGTAGCTCGTTTGCCTCGGCATTGGCACCTTCTTTCAGTTTGATCATGCCCATACCAGCGAGATTGTAAGGGCTTTTCTTACTTGCGCTCAAACCATTTTGGAAAGCAGATTGTGCGCCGGCGAAATCATCCTGGTTGTAGCTGATGACACCCAGCCAGTAATATACCTGATCGATATTTTTGGCTTTGGCATCTGATTTAAGGAAACCGCTCAGCTCAGACTTGGCATCAGCATACTGACCCTGGCGGATCTTTGTGATGGTCGGTCCAAGTGAAATTTGCGCCATCAGGCTGCCGGTGCTGATCACCAACAAGCAAGTCAGGAGCGTTAAAACACGTTTGTACATAGTCATATTGATTTTGAAAGGTCAATCACAAAACAAGGTTTATAATATTGGTCAAGTTTGCGAATTCTAGTCTGTTGCCTCTGATTTCAACAATCCGGGCGGAAGTTTAACCCGCCGTGGAATGGTGTGGACCGTGGCCAATCCAAATTTGTGAACGATGCGCTGCCCCCGGTCGTGGTCTACTTCTGCGATAAATCCGCGCCCCAATCCAAAGATGGATTCCCGGGAAATGGTGTTGATGGTCCGGGTGAGCGGATAGCAGTTGGTGTAGAGATAGGACTGGTAGGGTCCGATAAACTGTTGCCCTTTCTGACAGATTGTGTCAGCGCGGGTTTCCAGTTTGAGGAGGGCGAGTCCATCGCGCATCCTACGCATGGTCGAATCGTCGCGATCGGCGATCCAGGCCATTCCCACCACGCCCAGGGCATCCTTACGGGTCTTGACGTAGTCAAATACGGCTGGACTAGGAGACTGCGCATATCGCTTCTGGAGCAGGGGCTTGTCTCCCAGCAGGCTATCCACCACGAAGTTGAGGACACTGGATTCGGCGTGGTCAAAGACCACAATGATGTCGCCTTCGGCTTCGGGATTGATTTGCGACCATTTGGTCAACTCACCTGACATGATCCCCACCAGCTGCTCCCGCGTCAGTTGACGCACTGGATTCTCTTCATTGACCATCAGGGCAATGCCATCGCGGAAAATATTGGCATAGCGGGGCGGGTTTTGCCGCGCCAGCAAAATTTTCTCTTCATCCTTGGTCAATCTTCGTGGACTGACCGCCAATCTGATGGTATCCGTACTCAGCATCTGACGAATCGCCTGTTCACCCGGCAGATAAATCGCATGAATGGTCGCTTCAGGATACAGCGCTTCGAAATTGTCGATTTGCGCTTCAATCAGCGGTTTCAAGGTCTCATCTACCGTGATATAAATCTCCCCTGTGGTTGCATCTTCTTTCAGAGAGGGTGCATCACCAGGGTCCTGGGGGGGTGCGGGATTGTCTTGTGTAGGTTTGTTGCTGGCAGTAGGATTTTTGTCGGCTGGTTCAGCTGTTGAACAACCACTGATCCATAGTACACCGATCACAGAAACATATGCCAGGAAACGACTCATGATTTCTCTCCACTGCTTACGGCCTACAAAGATACTATTTTTTTGTAAGTCTTTTGTCTCTATTCTTACAAGCTGTTGGGACATAGGGCATTGTTGCTGTCACTTCTTCAATCTAACAGAGTGTTTGGTGGCATAATTTCCACAAATAGGACGATTTTCTGAAAAATAAGTCTCAATAGGAAGTGTTAATGTTTGGTTAATGTCCGGCTTGAAGTATCTGTTTGATGGGGAGAAACCGTACATGAAGGACAAAAAAAAATGACCCAGTGGGCCATTTTAAGTCATAAGATTATGATGCGTAAGTTGTGTGTCAGTCAAATCAGTCAAAAGACCAATTCCAGCTGTCCCACCACAATGCGAATGGAACTTGCTTTGGAAACCTCATCCTCTTCGATGATTTCCTCCCCTTCCAGCGTTTGGCGGACAAATGGTTGATTGAATTCCTGATCGGGAACTTCTGCGCTGCAACCCTGTGCAAAGCACAGTACAAGGAAAGAAAATAGGATAAGTACTTGTTTACGCATGATATCGTCCGTCTACAGTGTGAGAAGTATCATATTAGTTGCAGATCTCCGCAATTTATTACAAAAATTCGGCAACATTGTTTTATAGAGATGCAGACTCTTGGGTAAAGGTTGCAATTTCAGGTCGCTTTTTTCGTATTTTTGTCGTGGAACCAAAATCTATCTCATGAACAGTAAGTTTCGCTTGATTCTCTTGATCGTCAGTTTTCCCTTCATTGCGTTTGCAAATGGTGATGGTGGGAAGAAGACGAAAAAAGGCGGTGAAGACCAATATGATAAATACGAACGGGAAGAAGTTGCGTTCTACCGCGACCGCAAGGAATTTGTCAAACCTGATCCCAAACCGGTTGTGGTCGCCCCGCAAAATGAGGTGGAGGACGTTTCTGTTAAATTGTCCCACCATTTTGCCAGTGGCAATAAAGTATACATTGCCGCTGATCCACGGCTCGATCGGATGATTGAGATTGACCGCAAGGAAAAATACGGAACGGATGTCGCAGATGGCTTTCGGATCCAGGTGTATGCCGGTGCCAGTCGACAAGGTGCGCTGAGTCGCAAAAGTCAGGTCAAACAGAGCGAACTGGTACAGGAATCAGGTGTGATTGATTATATCGATTATCGTGCTCCCAACTATGTGGTAAGAGTAGGAGATTTTCTCGAAAAAGAAGATGCCCTGATGTTCTGCCGGAAGCTCCGCCGTGAGTTTCCCGGTGCGTTTGTTGCACCAGCTCGCGTCAATGTACCCAAATACAATCCTGATATGGACAGCAATCGCTAAGTCGATTGCATCGAAAATAGATCTTTCAGCCCCGACCAATCATTGGTTGGGGCTTTTCTTTTCCATCAAACCGAGCCACTTAAAGCATGTAAAAAGCCCGACCAGTGATTCCAGTCGGGCTTTTCTTCTGTTCAATGAAGGAGAATTAATTCAGGTTTGGCTGAGGTGTCATGCGCAAATAGGGCTTCACTTCTGTATGTCCTTTCGGAAAAAGAGCCGGAATCTCCGCATCACTGACCGAAGGCACGATCACACAATCATCACCCTGCTGCCAATTGGCAGGCGTCGCCACTTTGTGGTAAGCGGTCAGTTGCAGCGAGTCAATCACCCGCAGCAATTCATCAAAATTTCTACCCGTTGCAGCCGGATAGGTGATGGTGAGCATGACCTTCTTTTCCGGATTGATCACAAAAACCGAGCGCACCGTCAATTTGCTGTCGGCATTGGGATGGATCATGTCATATAGCTCAGCTACCTTGCGTTCCGGATCAGCAATAAGGGGAAAGTTGACGGTGGTTCCCTGGGTTTCATTGATGTCGTTGATCCAGTCCTGGTGCGAGTCCAGTGGATCGACACTCAAAGCCGCGACTTTGACGTTTCGCTGTGCAAACTGCTCTTTGTACTTGGCGACGGTACCCAATTCTGTGGTACAGACCGGTGTGAAGTCCGCCGGATGCGAAAAAAGAATGCCCCAGCTATCACCAAGCCATTGGTGAAAGTGAATATCTCCTTCAGAGGATTGGGCGGTGAAATCGGGAGCGATGTCTCCCAGTCTGATACTTGCCATGTTGGATTTGTGTTTTAAAATGAATGTTTGTTGTTACGCTTACCTGAACACAAAGATGCAGGTGAATTTTGCGGAAAAAATGGCTGATTTCACCGAATGAAAAAATCGGTGGTTTTCATGGATAGGACAAGATGGAAAAAGAACTGAGCGAATCTGGTGAGAAATTCGCTCAGCTTTAAGGAGAAGCCCTTTTGCGGTTCCTCACGCACTATTTTTTAGATAAAAAACTGAATTGATCAGCATTTGAATACACATTCCAGGCACAGAACTGATACAGGAGATTGATCTGTTTTGGGCTGAGTTTGACCAGTTGTGAATCCTCCCCAATGAGTCTGTAAAGTGGAAAGAAAGGAAAATCTACCAGATAGGAATCATCGATCTCACTGCGAATGCTTTGGTCCAATTGATCATTGTACGCAGGCACCCCATCATTGTATACCCAAACCATTTCTACCGTATCACCCGCTTCAATGCCCCACCAATCATTCTGCAAAGTCTGAAAGCTGGTATGGGCAATGATTGAAATGCCACTGTCTTTTTTGCGGATCAACTGCTGCATCAATTCAAGGATATCATCTTTTGCAAACACCTGATTCCGGTTCATGTCCTCTGAGCCTTCGAAAGGAATCCCAAATAAGGTCAATACATCGTTGCTTACGTCTTTTGGTCCTGGATAATGGATATCGCTGCCTGAACCAGACTGATAATCGACATTCACCGCTACATCGGTATTGACGAAGACGACCAATTTGTGGACTTTCCGTTGCAAAAGAGAATTGACCCCGAGGTTTTCAAGATTCCCCCCATCACCGAAAACGAAATCAATGTTTTTGGTGAAATTTGATTGGTTGGGGATGGGCCAATAGTTTTCCCGCGTGATCAGATCACTGAAAGAGGCACCATCAAAACCGTGGCTGGTGGCGAGGGCAGCAATGGCAGAACTACTAGTCCCGGACGCATCTCCGGCGCTGTAACGTGCAAATGAAATCGGAACCGAAAGGCAAGTGTTTGTATTGTACATGGGTGAACAATTTTGACTGGCAATCGGCGTGATGCCTCCGAAGGCAAATGGTTCAATGAAGCCGTTTCCAATCTTGTTTTTCGAGGGCTCTGGCAAGCCCTGCTGGGTATACTCTGCCGTGAGTCCCATTGCGGATCCGATGTACAGTGGCGTGTAGTTGCATACCGATAATTGCTCCGGATTTTTGAAGGGCGTCAAATCATAAGGACCAACAATGGACGAATTAACCACCAGGAATGGCCGCTTTACGTCATCGGCAACATCATGAACGGTGATAAAATCGTCTTCGCGGAGTTGAGGATTTCTGCGAATAATGTCAGCCACACTCTGCGCATCATAACTAAAGTACCTTGGATGTTGTGGATCATACACGCCAAAGGGCTGCATATATGCCTGTTTCACAGATTTGACCCAGATCTCATGCAGGGGCACCCCTGCTGCCAGGTTTTCCGAGAGTTTGACCAGCAGATCGGTAGAAGCAGCTGCGGCCAGAAAATCTGCTTCCAGACTGGACATTCCATCAAGTGTGAGCTCCCCGGGTGGTACGATGGTTCCCAGCAATCTTTCATCAACTGCCTGATCGGATTGGACATAAGTAAAAGGCACCGAAGCCCAGGAACCACCCGATACACAGGACAGATATCCGATCTCATCAAACAGCCCCAGCTGCATCAGACCTTTCAGCTGGCCGATTGCACAGACCATCGCCCGACTGCCGCCGCCAGACATACAAATACCGGTTTGGGGGAGGTTGAGCGTTTTTTCGGCAAAGTTGAAGTCCTGGCCCTGGCTTGGCCAAATACGTGCCTGAAACGTATCAGCAACGGCTAAGTATTGATTGCTATCCAGACTGATTGTTTTTTGATTACAGGCAGTGGAAAGGACCAAACCAATGCCGCAGATCAGCATCAGAAAGCGGAGCGTTAGGGGTTGTTGTTTCATGATAAAATGGAGTGGAGGCAAGAAGGACGAATGTGGCGTATTTCTGGAAAGGTGAAAAGAACATTTATCCGTAAATTTCTGATTAGAAATTACTGAATGCTTTTGACAAAAGTAAATGTGATCATGAACAGATTTGGCTTAGCACATGGCCCGCATCATATCTCTGCTACAACAATTTTCTGTATCTTACTTTTCCCTAGCAAAGAAGTATGCCAAAAACCGCTTTTGTAACCGGAGGAACCGGTTTCCTTGGGCTCAATCTGGTCAAACAGCTCACGGAACAAGGCTGGAAGGTAACCGCCATGCACCGCCCGAGTTCTGACCTACGCTACCTCAAACGCTTTTCGCCAAATCTGGTCATTTCCTCATTGGATGATGAGGCGTCGCTGGCTGCTGCCATGCCAAAGGATGTTGATGCTGTCTTTCATGTTGCTGGCGATACCAACTTTTGGCGCAAGCGCAATCCCCGCCAGACGCAAACCAATGTGGATGGTACCCGTCATCTGGTCAATGCCGCTGTCCAACAGCACGCAAAATGCTTTGTGCATACCTCCAGTATTTCTGCCTGGGGCATCATGCCGGCGGGGGAGATCACGGAAGCCACACCACTGAAGGGGAAAGACTCCTGGCTGAATTATGAGCGAACCAAACATTTGGGGGAATTGGAGGCGCTGAAAGCGCGGACGGAAGGGATGAAAGTGGTGGTGATCAATCCCGGTTCGATCGTCGGACCTTATGATCAGAATACCTGGGCCCGGCTGTTTTTTGCCTTACGGGACGGAAAACTGCCTTTTGCCATGCCAGGGGACAACTGCTTTGTGCATGTCGATCAGGTGGTCAAGGCGCACATTGAAGCAGTGGATAAAGGTGCAGATGGCGAACGCTACATCGTTGCGGGTACGCCCGCATCACTCGAAGACCTGACCCGTGAAGCCGCCCAATTGGTCGGGGTGAAAGCGCCCGGCCCAGCGCCGGTGTTGCTCATGAAGGTCGTGGCACACCTGGGTACGGCAGTCGGCAATCTGACCAATAATGAGCCATTGGTTACGCCCGAACTTGTCAATATGATGTCTCGAAAAGGTGGCATCTTTTGCAGTGATAAGGCAAAAGCAGCTTTTGACTTGCAGGACATTCCGCTCAAACAATGCGTGCAAGACAATTATGACTGGTTAAAAACGGAAGGTTTGCTCTGATTATATGGAAACCACACTCGAAAGCACAAGGCTACAACTGCGCGAAGTCTGCTGGGATGATCTGGAAGATTTTTTCCGCTTGCACTCCTATCCGGAAGTGGATCGCTTCAATACACTCGGGATTCCAGAAAGCATGGAGACCACCCAGGAAGTATTGCGCCCACCGATTTTAAACCAACAACATCACATCAGAGATCATTTCGTCTGGTGTGTGTGTCGCAAGGAAGATGGCCAGTTCATCGGCGAGACAGGTATGAAGATCGGTCGTCCCTAAACCCGGCGCGGTGAAATTTACTACAACCTGGCGCCTCCCTTCTGGGGAAATGGCTTTGCAACCGAGTTGGGTATGGCAGTACTCCGATTTGGCTTTGAACAGCTGAACCTCCATCGCATTGAAGCCGGCGCCGCTACTGAAAACCACGCCTCCTGGCGGGTCCTTGAAAAGATTGGCATGCAACGCGAAGGCCTGGGCCGGGAGATTCTGCCGATTCGTGGCGCATGGGTCGACAATTACAGCTATGCCATGCTGGAATCTGATCCCAGACCCTGGGAATGAGACAGCCCCTCCCGGTTAATCTATTTTCCCGAAGGATTTACTGATTTCGTTCGCGAATGATATCTACCAGCTCTTTTTCACTGGGCGTAAGCTGTTGATAGATCCGTTCGAACTCCTTATGATTCAGCAAGTATGGGATGATGTCGGGGTCCGTTACATGGATCCCACGACTTCTCAGCAAATTGAGCATCATGGGAATCCATTGATATTGATGGTAGAGTGGCTTGGTTTTTCTGACACCCTGACTGCGTGGAGCCGCGCCTCTGGTCTGACCCAATGAAGGACGGATAGAAGGCGGAGGCGCTACATATGCATAGTCCTGCTGATGATCACCTTTTTCGATCACCTTGTCAATGACCGGGTTGGCCTCCCGCAGGCTGGCAAGCCTTTCCTGCTCCCTGGCCACGACATAGTGCGTCGTCTGTACAAAGAGTTTTTGAATGAAAAGCTTAAAAGCTGCGACATTGTATTTGTACTCTTCACCGGTAGCATAGGCAATTTTTCGGTCTACGTCTTCTACATAGACTGTCCCACCTGCCTGGATATAATATCCTCGCACCAGGTTTTTATCCAGCTTGACCATCAAAGGATTGGCGGGCTTAACCACCGTTTTGGTGTCTTTGGGACCACGATATGAATAAGTCGTGTCCGGGAGCCATTTGGTATGGAAGGTAACGCGTTCGTATTGCGGTTCATAACGACCATACTTCAGGAGAATATGGCGTAAAAACAGCTTGTCAAATGGCTCGATGTTTTTACGGGCCAACGTTTCATCAACAAAAGAGACCATATCCGGGCTGGCGCCTTCGGTACCCAGCAGAATGATTTTGTTGAATGTCTGGTCCAGTTCCTGGTTGAAAACCTGTATCTGCGCCTTATTTCGATGTTTCATGTCGAGATGAAACACGCCCCGGTCGGTGCGCAGCAGACAATTGTTCTCGTAAAAGGTAAGTGAACCTAAACTGCCAAAGTGGAGACTCAGTGAATGAAACTGCTCAGAGTAGCGGCCTTTCATCTCTGCATAGGCAGCGACCCGAAAGCGGTTGTCATCCGTGAAATCAAACGCAAGGATGCGCTGATTGATGATTTCCTCCAACTGAAAAGGCGTAGACAGTTTCTGCCCTTTGAGTGGGGACGGTGAATAAATCGACAAGAAAAAAAGAGCGATCAACAGGTTCCTCAACAACATAGTCCAAAGCGATAGGATACAAGGATAGAGAACAAGGATTTTGCCAAGTAGCTACAGAATATCGTAAATTATCCTGATAATTTCTCTACTGATTTCCCATCATTCCTTAGGTAAGGGTCAAAGAACTGACACTGAGGACTTTGGTAAAAAAAGCTCCC
>JBCBZF010001237.1:0-1898 GCA_039815525.1 Bacteroidota bacterium
CGAACTGGCCGAAATCAATTCTGATAAAGCGACCCTTACCATCAATGCTGAATCTGCCGGAGCGATTGAAATCCTGGTAGAAGAAGGTGAAACGGTGGAAGTGGGGCAGGTGATTGCCAAAATTGATACGGAAAAGGCAGGTGAAGCTTCCGCACCAGCCAAAGAGAGTGCGCCCGCTGAGGAGAAAACGGTTTCCGAACCAGCTGCGCAGCCAGTGGCTCAGAATGGTGGATATGCCCAGGGTGTTCCTTCTGTGTCAGCAGACAAAATGATGAAGGAAAAAGGCATCAATCCTGCTGAGGTAGCTGGAAGCGGTCGTGGTGGCCGGGTTACCAAAGCCGATGTGGTCAGCTTCAAGCCAGCGGAAAAACCTGCGGCGAAGAAAGAAAGAAGAAGCACCGAAAAAGGAAAGCCGCCCCATTCCGGCAATGCCAACAGTCGGAGGCAGTGGTGAGCGCGTACAGCGCCGCGAAAAAATGTCGAGCCTGCGTCGTAAAATTGCGGATCGCCTCGTTTCGGTGAAAAACGAAACCGCCATGCTGACCACTTTCAATGAAGTGGATTTGCAGGCGGTGGTTGACATTCGCAAAAAGTATAAAGAGAAATTCAAGGAGAAATTTGGCGTAGGCCTCGGCTATATGTCCTTTTTCTCTAAAGCAACGGCCATGGCGCTGTCAGAATTTCCAGCTGTGAATGCTCAGATTGACGGCAAGGAAATGGTGTTCCATGATTATGTGGATCTCGGCATTGCGGTGAGTACACCGCGTGGCCTGGTGGTCCCTGTCATCCGGGATGCCCATCTGATGAGCCTGGCGCAGATCGAACAGGCGGTTTTGCATTACGCCCTCAAGGCGCGTGAAAACCAAATTACCATCGATGACATGACTGGCGGTACTTTCACCATCACCAATGGTGGGGTATTTGGGTCGATGCTGTCGACGCCGATCATCAATCCGCCGCAGTCGGCGATTCTGGGGATGCACAACATTGTGCAGCGCCCGATGGCCGTTGATGGCGAAGTGAAAATTCGTCCGGTTATGTATGTGGCGCTTTCCTACGACCACCGCATCATTGATGGAAAAGAAGCGGTGAGCTTCCTTTTCCGCATCAAGGAACGTCTTGAAGATCCTTCCCGCTTGCTGCTGGAATTGTAGGATCTGATGTAAAATATTTTGTGGAGCACCGTCCGGTTTTAGGGCGGTGCTTTTATCTTTTAAAGACCTTGATTTCGGGTTAGTATTGGCTTACGCACTCAAAAAATGATTGATCATCAGTTATTCATCGTTTTGAACAGTTTAAGCGACAAATCATGAAATCATCAAACAGATATCGTTTTCTCGCACTTGCTTTTTCCATCCTTGCATTGCTTGCCAGTCCCATCGTTTTTTGGGGAGAGAATCCGCTTGTTCTCTTTGGGTTAGCCGGGGCTTCGGTTGTGATGGTGATTCTTTCTGGGAAGATCCGTTATCTCGCCTATCTTCTGATCAATCCAGTTGTTTTTTTACCACTATATTTTTCGGTCCAGGCGATCTCAAATGTCTGGATGGGGCAGCCTAAATTGATTCGTTGTACATCCTATGAACCCGGAGAATCCAAGATAGATTCCAAGACTGGCATTCAGGTTACATATTGGGATGATGATTGTGATTGGGGTGCACTCTATCCGGTAAGCATTGATGTGAATAATAGATGGACAAGGGGATTGATGATTGATTGAGATTGTCTCCTGGTCGACTTCACATGATCATTTTGGCAAAATATCTTCCCTGTGCGTCCAGATTCGTCCTCCAGCTTACAGAAACGCAATCATTTTGCCCGGAAATTTGTTATGAAAGCAAAAGTCATTGTGATTATGCTGCGCAATGGTGAATATGGTGTATGAGCCATCCACTGTTAAC
>JBCBZF010001029.1:0-2604 GCA_039815525.1 Bacteroidota bacterium
GATCACCCTCAGGCGTCACCGCCAATCCTCTCTCACTCTGAACGAAGGTGCCATCAAGGCGCATCCCATGGAGCCGCCCCGCTGCGATCAACCGGTCGAAGATGACATTCAGCGAATCAAGGATGACATTGCTTCGAAGAAGGCCAAAATTGAGGAGTTCACCTCGCAGATCAAAAAGTATGAAGATCAGCAGATGAACGTAAAGAACAACCGGGAATACGAGGCTTTACGGAAAGAGATCGAGTACGCCAATCTCGAAATCCTGACTTCCGAGAAGAAAATTCGTCAATTCAATGACCAGATTGAACAAAAGGGCGACTTACTGTCTAGTACTTCCGAACGGGTTGATGAAAAGAGAAATGAGCTGGAAGAGAAAAAGAAGGAGCTGGAAGTGATCATTGAAGACACAAAAGTCGAAGAGAAAAAACTCAATGCTTCAATCGATACTTCTGCTGAAAAAGTAGAAGGTCGGATTCTGAACGGCTATCGTAAAATCCGGCAGAATATGCGCAACGGCCTCGCCGTGGTCTCTACTGACCGGAACGCATGTGGCGGATGCTTTTCTATCATTCCCCCTCAGGTTCATATTGAATTGGCCCAAAAATCTCGCCTGATTCACTGCGAGAACTGCGGACGGATTCTGGTGCACGAAAGCTTTTTTGATGAAGCAGAAGAAAAGATCGCTGGTTAATACCAACCGCATTTGATACAAAAACGCCCGGAGTGATTTGCTTCGGGCTTTTTTTGTACCAATACTTCCATCTCATGTAAGAAGCGATCTCAGGCTGTCCACAATCTATCCCTGTATTTCGGCGTATATTTGTCAGAGTTTTACCCATCAACCGTATCCATGATCCGGATTCTCTATCTGTCTGTTGCCTTCTCCGCCTGCTGCTTGTTTTCTTCCCCTTCCAAGGCCAGCCACAACAATCCTGATCTCCGCAATCAGATCGAGTCCCTGATGGCAAGCTTCCAGCTTGACTCGGCTGAAGCCCTTCTGCCTGCCCTCAATCGCCCTGGCTACGCCAATTTTTATCGCTACAACATTCGGGTCTACCAATATCTCAGCACACAGTCGATCTCCTATCTCCAAAACATCCGCGGCGACTGGAAAGTCTGCATTCAGAAAGTGAGTGAACTCCCTTCGGATGATCCTTTGCGGGGTGTGATGTTGGCAGAAATTTATTGCAAACGAGCCATTCTGGAGTTTTTGGAGAAAAATTATTTGAGCGCGGTACGCTTCACCCGACAAGGCAGAGCACAAATCAATCGAAATGAAAAGCGTTTCCCTGGTAACGTTGAGCAGATGAAAGTATTGGGATTGTTCAATGTGACCCTGGGCGCCGTCCCGTCTAAATATCAATGGCTCACCAATACCCTCGGTTTCCGTGGCGACATCGAAGAAGGCTTACAACAACTGAGCATTGCCGCCGCCAGTAGTCAGCTCCTTCGTCTGGAAGCGCAGATTCTCTATGCGTTTGTAGAAAGAAATGTACTCGGCGATCCACAGCTGGCCCTCAATCGACTCGCTGGAGAGCGGGCGCAGCAAGGCCCAAATATTCTCCTGGATTATTTTCTTGCCAATGCTTATCTCAACAACCGTCAGACAGATCAGGCCCTGGAGATTTTCAACCGTCGCTCACAATACCGTAAGGAAGGCATTTTCTTTATTCCTTACTGGGACTACCAAATGGGCAAAGCGTATTACTACAAAGGAGCGCAACGCGATGCACAGCGATATTTATCAAAATTTCTGAAGAACTACACCGGCAAACTGTTTCGTACCGATGCCTACTTTCGTCTGGGTATGTCTCTGAGTCTGGATGGCAGCTATCCGGTTGGGAAGCGATTCTTTAAGCTCATTACCGAACAAGAAAATTCTGGAATGGATCAGGATGAATATGCAGCCTTCATGGCCCAAACCTTTCTCAAACAGCCTCCCAGTCCGGCCAGTCTACAATTGTTTCAGGCACGGAACTTCTTCGATGGAGGATATTTTGAGCAGGCCACAGCCAGTCTGGACAGTCTGACCCAATCTGGTTCTTCGCTGAGTCAGGACGAGCTGACCGAAAAGTACTATCGAATGGGCCGCATTCATCATGCGCAACAGCAGTTTTCTGAGGCGATAGTGGCCTACCAACAGTGTGTTGCCCAAAACTGTCAGCATCAGCGTTATGTGCAAGCCTATTCCTATTATTATCTGGGCGAAATCGCACGTCAAAAAGGTGCCGACACGGAAGCCCGGAATCACTACAAAAGTGCCCTCAATTTCGACGATATTTTTTATCAGGGTGGATTAGAAAACCGCTGTAAAACTGCTTTGGGAGAAATGAAACGTCAGCCCTGATCGGCATCAGCCAACAGACGATCCACCAGTTTTGGTACACCTACTGAACCTGGCTCGGTGATAAACTCCACATTGCTGACACCATTTACCGGTGGAGAATGCGGATCTACCACAAAAACCGGGGTGTTTTCTGGTGCATAATTGACCAGACCAGCCGCAGGGTACACCACCATTGAAGTACCGATGATGATCACGATGTCTGCTTCAGAAATCAATTCTGCCGCCTCCATGATTTTGGGGACTTCCTCACCAAACCA
>JBCBZF010000032.1:0-15715 GCA_039815525.1 Bacteroidota bacterium
AGATGGTACAAAAAGATCATTCAAGGGATTAACTCCTTCAATCAGTTACTCAAAAGGAACCTATCAACCTTCCCTATCCCTCCCTTATATCAATACCTCTTTCACCTTGGATGCAAAGGTCGGTGGGGAGTTCCTGGGAGGGCATCCTGCCTTAAAATTTTCTGGCACCTATTCCGAACAGAGACTGGCGCTCAATAAAAAAAGTGCTAAGGCTTATGGGTATCTATATCTGGATAAAGCGTCAGATGACAAAAAGAGTGAGGACATTCTGGACTTTAACCGTGAAAAGGATGGACTCTTTATTAAGAAAGCCACCCCAAATCTTGCATTGGCCAAGCTGACGTTTGACACCTATTCGGCATCAGGTCAGGGAATAGGAGGTATGTTCAGACCATTCCGCGACCCAGGCATGATATCTGATCCTTATGTTCACAATTACGCTGCCTCAGGCGAATTAGGGGTTGAGTTTGGCGTTGGAAATGCAACCCATACTGGAGGAAATGGAGGATTTCGTGCTGTGAATTCCAATAGCGGAAAATGGGATGAACGCAACCGCATGGCCAATATCTTAAAGTTTCGTGGGCAGAACCCCATTTCTCCAGAGTATGAGCCTTACTATTTTAAAGCACTGGGAGAGAAAAGCATTGATGAAGAATTGAATGGGACTGGTGATATGTATTCCTCATTGGGGAGTGAAGAGGCGATTCGTGTGAAGATGGAAAAGGGACGTAATGGCGCAGCGACGGAAGATTTTGAAACCAAAGACGAGGTTTTGCTGCCAGATCCGGTACTCAAAAGGCGTTCGCGTGGCAAACGCAACCAAAATATCAGTTTCCTGACCAACCAAGACGCGCAATATGCTGCACTGGAGAAGATGCTTCGGTCTTATGATCCGACACGCAGTCCAATTTTGCCTGAGAATACGAATGGTAATCCTACCACCAACCCTTTTAATGAAGTTCCACGGATCAATACTGAGCGGAAAGCACACCACTTATCAGAGGCAACGGTGCTTCGTCCGGATGGGATGCGATATGTGTATGGAATTCCAGCCTACAACAGCTATCAGAAGGAAGTAACTTTTAACATTAGCCAGGTTGACAAAAACGGCAAACTAGGAAGTTTTACCCCCTTTATCGAAAACTGTGCAACCGGAACCATCCCCTATAAACCCGGAGAGGATAATACAATTGAAAATGAAAGAGGGCGGGATAATTATTACAATTCAGTGGAAACACCTGGTTATGCACATTCTTTCCTACTGACGAGTGTGTTATCGCCTGATTATGTAGATGTAACCGGAGATGGCATCACCGATGATGATCCTGGTACCGCTTTCAAAATCAATTATACACGTACCCATGACGACTTTCGCTGGCGTACACCCTTTGAGCACAGCATGGCCAACTTCAACACCGGCTTCGAATCCCGCAATCATGATGATAAGGCCAGTTATGTGTATGGAGAAAAGGAAGTCTGGTATGTCCACTCAATTGAAGGGCCCGAATTCGTAGCGCAATTTTCTTATTCCAATCGCGAAGATGGCTTAGGTGTGATTGATGAGGATGGCGGAAAAGATGTAGACAAACGCCTGAAAAAGCTGGACAAAATCAGCTTATACAGCAAGGAAGAGCTAAAGCAGGGAGTGGTTGATCCTACCCCGATTAAGACGGTTCATTTTACCTATGACTATTCCCTTTGCCAGGGCGTACCCAACAACACCGGTGGACAGGATGAGATCCCGGACGTGGTCAATCAGGGAGGGAAGCTGACCCTGCAATCGGTTTACTTTACTTATGGTAAGTCTAAGCGTGGACGGCTAAACGATTATCGATTCTATTATGCAGATCCCAGCCACAGCTTTTCGGAAAGTACTCCTGGAATATCTGCTTATAATCCTGCTTACCATCCTAAAGCCTATGATCGTTGGGGTAATTATCATCCAGAAGATTGTAGCCCAAATGGACTTCGAAGCTGGGAATACCCTTACGTTGATCAGGACAATGCAGATGAATATGCACAGGCCTGGTTGTTATCAGGCTTAAAAACCCCTTCTGGTGGACGCATATCAATAGATTACGAAGCGGATGACTATGCCTATGTCCAGGACAAACGCGCCATGCAGATGTTCAAAATCAGAGGTTTTGCCAAAACTGAAACTGGTTCAGTATCTGGCTTTCTGTACAAAAAACTCGGTTTCACTGATTGGGAGGACTATCTCTATATGATCGTTGATCTGCCTGAAAGTGAAGTCAGTTCAGCAACATTTGAGAAAAAATATCTGAAAGATGATAAAGGCAAGCTGATTGAGGAATTATATGTGAAAGCCTATTTGCCAATTGATCGCAAGGACGGAAATGAATCACTGAACAGTCGTGAAATGGAATGGATTCCAGCCTATGTACCCATCGACGGTGGCGGCCTGGTGAATACTGATCCAACGAAAAAGACGGCCTGGATCAAGCTGAAAACGGTAGGCATCAACAAGCCATATGAAGGCAAGCAGGTACATCCGGTTGCCAAGGCGGCCTGGCAGTATATTCGCGCCAACTTGCCGGAATATGTATTCCCTGGTTCTGATCCCAAAGGCACTGATGAAGCAGCAATTAAATCTCTGGCTTCCATGCTGATGGAAATCAAAGCCGCTTTTGTCGGCTACAATGGAACCATGCGACACAAGAAGTTTGCAGATCAGTTGGATACAGATCGGTCCTGGGTACGTCTCTACAGCCCCAATCATCTCAAGAAAGGTGGCGGGGCACGTGTCAAGCGGATCAGCATGACTGATCGCTGGAAAGAATTGGTTGGCGGAACTGCCGTCAGTAATGAGTACGGACAGCAGTACACCTACACCACTGATCACGATCGAAGTGGAGAGAGTATCAGTAGTGGGGTAGCGGCTTATGAACCGCTGTTGGGTGGAGATGAAAATCCATTCCGTTTGCCGATTCGGTTTAAGAAGAAAAATCTTCTCAAACGCAACGATTACTTCTATTTGGATGGGCCGGTTGGTGAATCCTTTTTCCCTGGTCCGCAGATTATCTATAGCAAAGTATCAGTGGAGTCTCTGGACAAGGCCGGGGTCACAAAACGAGCCACCGGACATACTGAGCATGCCTTTTACACCGCGAAAGACTTTCCCATAAAATTTGATCAGACCTATATTGATGGAAAAGGTGCGCCTAGTTTTCAGGTGCTAAAATGGATTAACTTTTTCAGAGCTTCCCAAGGATATGTTATCAAGCGAAATGACATGCATGGAAAACCTAAATCGGTTCAAGCGTTTGCTGAAAATAAGGTTAACCCCATTTCAGGTACCATTTACCATTACCGCACCAAAACAGATCAACCTGATGAATTGGACAATGAAGCCGTTCCAGTGGTCAAATCCGATGGCCGTATGTCAACTGCACGCATTGGGATCGATATGGAATTGGTGGTAGATGAAAGGCAACAAGAGACAAGAATGACAGGCTTTACGCTAGGAGGCCAGCTCGACGCATTTCTTGCCCTTTTCTTTCCTGGTCTGGTCTTTACTGTAATTCCAGATATTCACTACGAACACACTCGCTTTCGCTCTATCGTAACCACCAAAGTGATTGATCAATATGGTCTGGTCGATAAAGTTGAAAGCTTCGACGGCAGCTCACGGGTATTTGCTGAAAATGTGGCCTATGATGCTGAAACCGGAGAGGTGCTACTCACCAAAGCCACCAATGAGTTTGAGGATCCATTGTACAACTTCAGTTATCCAGCGCATTGGACCTACGATCGTATGGGACCTGCTTATCGTAACATTGGCATTGAATGGAACGGGAATGCAAGCGTCAATCTCAACAATCTATCCCAGGCCAGCGAGCATCTCGTCGTCGGCGACGAACTCCTGATTAATGATCAAATCGGCTGGGTATTGGATATCAATGGTTCCAGTGTCTCAGTGGTAGATCGGGATGGAAATTTGATTCCGGGTGGTCCTGGTAATCTTTACGATCGGGTGAAGGTCATTCGCTCCGGCCGTCGCAATCTGCAAAATACCAGTGTAGGCGCTTTGCAAACCAAAGATGATCCATTTTTCTCTTCAGACGTTCAGCAAATCAATGAATCAGATTTGGTTCTGCAAGCCAGCGCTGTGGAGTTTAGCGATCAATGGCAAATGCAGTGTGGTACGCCCATCTCAGAGGATGTGTGTCTCTGTACGAACGTCAGTCAGGCGGCTGGCGAAATCCCTGTCATCCTCAGTGGCCTGGGCTTTGATGGGCGACTGGTTGGACAAACCACTGACCTGAGCAGCTACATTGACATTGTCAACTCTCCGCTGGTCGCCGCTTTGGGCGGTTTGCCGGTTGGTTGTAGCTTGTTGGCGATTACCTCTTCCAATAGTACCAGTGGCAATTGTACCACGGATGACCTGACGGTCCAATTTGCCAGCAGCTGCGCGCCAAATACAATTCTGGCGACTATCAGCTTGCAGGCACCACAAAACAACGATTTCTGTCTGGAATTCTTCCAGAATTTTGATCAAATCAACCCCATCCTGCCTGATCCGGATGATTGTATCGATGTATTTGATTTTACCATGGATGCAGCCATTCCTCCTTGTCCGGATGGTACGAAGGACGCAATTGTCCTGACTGGTTCGATTGATGCCTTCCCGGTCCGGGATTGTGAACTGGGGGTGCAGTTTGTCAATCAGTGTTATGAACCTGGCAGCACCGTTAATCCGTTTACTGCTGGAATATGGGGCAATTGGGCGCCGGTCAGATCATACACCTTTTTGACTGAGCGCGGGAAAATCACTGGTCCGGCGGCGACGCCTTTGGCGACCACCGATGTGCGAAATGAGGGGGTCTATAAAAACTTCTCTGAGTTCTGGCGACATCAAAATGATGAGTGGAATGCCCAGCCCGTGCATCCTGTTACCGGAGATGAATGGACGTTTACCTCAGAAGTTACCAAGCGCATTCCGCAGGGATTTGAGGTGGAAAGTCGCAATCCACTGGATCAATATAGTACGGCCCAGTATGGCTATCGCAACCGCCTGCCGGTGGCAGTGGCCGGCAATGCCCGCAATGGACAAATCGCCAATGCAAACTTTGAGTTTGACTCAGATCTGGACCAAAATTGCAGCGCACACCTGGTCATGACCAATAGCGACGGTGAATTGAATCTCAATCAGGAAGAAGCGCATACTGGTCATCAAAGCGCACTCCTGACCACTGGCGAATACCTCCAAACGGTGGCCAAACTATCTGCGCCCTGTGATGCGCCAGGTGGATTGGATAGCAACCAGGAATATGTCGTAGGGGAATGTGATTGTGCCGGCAACTTCAGCCCGCTAAAAGACGAGCAGTACATCATCTCTTTTTGGGTGAAAGGACAGGAGTACGTCGATGGCGAAACCATCGAAAATGGATACGATGGAATTGGAATAGAAGTGGTGATTGATCCCAATACGGTCAATACTTCGGTCCCCGTTACTGATATCCATCGTAGTCTGCTCATCGATGGCTGGCAGCGGATTGAAGGTGTGGTCAATATTCCCAGCGGAACTGAATTGGGTCTGAAAATCACCAACAGCAATCCAGATGGAAAAGCCCGTTATATCGATGACTTTCGCTTCCATCCATTCCTGTCCAACATGAAAAGTTTTGTGTACGACCGGAACAATCTGCGCCTTCTGGCTTCGATGGATGAAAACCACTTTGCCACTTTGTACCAGTACGATCAGGAAGGGAATCTGATCAGTGTCAAACAAGAATCTGAACGGGGCATTATGTCTCTGCAGGAGTACCGACAGCATGTAAGCCAGAAAGACAACTAAGCAAAAATCATGAAATCCATATCCATATTGCTGGGACTGCTTTGCAGTCTCAGCCTCCTCACTGCCCAGAATTTGGAAGAGGACATCGCAAACATCAATGCCGCCTATGACCAATTACGTGGCTACCAGGCGAGCCTGACCTACGAACTCCAAAGCGGAAATGGCCAACCGGAGAAGGCAGATGGCCTGATCCAATGGTCTGGTAAGGAGAAGAAATATTTTCGAATGGGCGCGCAGGAAAGTCTACAAAATGAAAGGATGAGCATTTTGGCCGACCACGATGAAGAGTTGGTCCTGGTGCAGGGAGCCATTACCACAGACACGAGAAATATATCCCAAATTCCACTTGATAGCCTTCTTGAGATCGGTGCAAAGGTTGTGTTTGCCAAAGAAGGCAATGGTTGGCATACCTATCATTTTGACCTGACTGACATGGTCTATCAGCGCATCAGCTTCAGCTTTGACCCAGTGAATTTCATGCTACGGGAAATCAGCTATCGCTCCAATCCTTTTGTGGTGGATGAAGAAGCCACGGAAGCGGATGTTGAGATCATGCGCATGCGCTACACCAATTTGAAAATGAATCCGGCTTTTGCCGCTGATACTTTTTCCGAAAAAAGATTCCTGCGCAAAGATGGGAAATCCTACGCCCTGCAGGCTGAATACACAAGTTTTCAACTTTACAATTATCTCGCACAACCATGAGCCGAATTCAAACAAGCTTTTGCATGCTATTGATTGGCTTGCTGGTAGGTTTGCTGCCTACCCGACTGCAGGCTGTCAATGAACACCCGGTGTATTTCAAATGGACCGGGGCACAACTCGATCCCGCTGCCAGTACGCCACTAACGGACAATGAGCCGGGCTGGGTGTATATGTCTACCAATACCACGCCGCCGCCCACTTCGGTCCAGCTGCCGAATTGGTATGATGCTTTTAACAATGCGCACTGCCGCAACATCATTGCTTTCGGCATGGATCTCGATCAATATCAACCTGATCCGTATACCGCTGAAATTGTGTTATTGGTGACTGCTTATCGGGTTGCCGATGGAACCACCGTAATTGATCCGGTGAATCATACTGTAACGCTTTCCATTGACTACAATCCGGAACGCAACAGTGCTTTTGTCGCAAAGCAGTATTTTGACTTTGAAGATGGATATAAAGTGGACATTGATGTGTTGAGCCTGACCATCAACGGGGCTGCCATCACCAATCCCAATGACATTCCGGACTACCTCCAGTTGGAGTCAACCATAGAAGTCGAACGATATTATACCTTCTTTCGCCAGAACAATCCCTCCAATCTGAGCATTTCGCAGCCATCCGGCAACGGAGTGGGGGAGATGACCATCAGTTGGGATCCCCAGCGTGGCGCAGAGGAATATGATCTGGAATGGACCTTTGTCGATGATTACGATGGGCAAGGCGGATACCTGAGTGCGAATGATGTGGAATATGATTTTGGTCAATATGCGACCCGAGTCAATACCAAAAGTACCAGCTATGTCATCAACGAAGTCTTTGACCATGGTTATCTCGTGGCCAGGGTCCGTGCAGTTGGACGAACCCTCAACGCCCCTCAGCAAAGACAAGAATGCGCCTGGAGCCTTAACGGAGAGACTGGAACCATTGCCTCTCTCAACGTACTGAATCCACCCTATGCACACATCCAGAATCCGCACGAAAAGGATTTGACCTGGCAGTATGCCATCAGTTTTGCGGAAAATGGTCTGCAAAAAGATGCAATCTCTTATTATGATGCTACCCTGCGCAATCGTCAGGCGGTAACGTTATTGCGGTCGCAGAACCAGGCGGTGGTGCAGGAAAATATTTACGACTCTCAGGGAAGACCATCCATTTCGGTGCTGCCTGTGCCACTGATGGCCTCCGAGATTCGCTATTATCCGGACCTCCACCTCGACGAGGCCAACAACGTCTACAACTGGAAAAATTTTGATCCTGATGTACAAAGTTCTGCCGATCCCATGCAGAATGATCCCCTTGGTGCACCCGACATGGCTCGGGGCGCCGCCCAGTATTACTCACCTTTTAATCCTGAAAAAGAAGGATCACAGGCTTTTGTCCCGGACGCTCAAAAATATCCTTTCTCTCAAACCACTTTTACGCCTGATGCGACCGGTCGCCCCCGCAAACAAGGTGGCGTAGGTTTTACCCACCAGATTTCAGAAGATGGCCATTTCACTGAATACTTCTATGCTGATCCCAAACAGTACGAACTGAATCGACTCTTTGGAACGGAGGTTGGCTATGAACAGCATTATAAAAAACACGCAGTAGTTGATCCCAATGGTCAGGTAAGCATTGCTTACATTGATGCACATGGCCGCACCGTGGCCACGGCTTTGGCCGGGCCGGTTCCTGAAAACCTGTTACCTCTGCCGAGTCATCCGGAAGAAAACATCATCACGGTTCCGATTGACAATCTGGATACGCCCCAGGACCCTAATTGTCTGGAAGCAGTAGAAGAGCATCTGGTGGTCAGTACAGGAGAGCATACCTTCAACTTTGGTGTGGACGTGGCTCAATTCGATGCTGGTTCCTGTACCGTCGATCTCGGAGATGGTAATGGCCCGCAAACCTTTTCTTATTGTGCTGATTGTGTGTATGATCTGACCATCAGCGTGACCAATGAAGAAGGGGTTGAAATAGCTGCCTATACCCATACCATCGATCCCAATGCACCGCATGATGCAGTCTGTGATGATTTGTCAGTGGTGTTCAATATGGACCCTCTGATTGCAGATCTGGAGAAAATTGGCGTATACACCATTCGCAAAACCCTCTGTGTCAACCAACAGGCAATTGATGATTATGTCGCGATTTTGATGGATCCGACTCAGAATAATTGTCTCCTGAAATTTGAGAATTTTCTGCCTGAACCTGATCTGGATGATTGTGATGCCGCTTTCTGTACAGTTTATTGTGAAAATGAACTGGGCGATCCTTTAGACTGGGTCCCAGGAGACAATGGCGGTTTAAGCTATGAAGATGCAGTCGCCAACTGCGTGTCAACCTGCGAAAAAAGCGATCAGTTGTGTGAGGCTTTGGATGAAGTATTTGCGGTTGATTTTACGCCTGGTCAGCAATACATGACCTATGATGACGATGGCGCTGGAAACCTCACCTCTGCGGACCCTTATTCGATTCTGACAATCAATAATTCTCTCGGAATCGACTATACCGGACTGGACTATTCAGACCCGGTCTTTGATGGAATCGGCAATGTCGCACCGTCCAGTGTAGAAGACTTCATTGATAAGTTTGATCCAGATTGGGGAGAAGTCCTCAAGCAGTACCATCCTGAATTTTGTAAGCTGGCCTGGTGTGAACAGATGGAATTGAGTCGTCAGTTTGATCTGGAAGTTCGGAATACCCTCACCTGGGATGAGGCTGATGGGAAAAACTGGATTGATGCCCAGGGACTGATGGATGAATTGCTCGACGACGACGACTTTTTCAAAGCGGGTGGTCCTGGTGCAACGTTCAAATCCGCCATGCAAGCAGAACTGGACAATTTCCAGACCAGTGGTTTCAGTGCACAGGATGTGGCAAAGGCCATTCAGCATTGTCATTTTGACCCCAATAATCCCAACCAAAACAGCATTGGCGATTGTTTGAACAATCTGACCGCTGAACAGTGCCGTGAAGATGGTATCTGGTTGATGTTCCGCTCTTTTTACCTCGCGCTGAAAGGAGACTTTGTGGCGCAGGCAGAAGCTGCTTCGAACTGTAATCCGGTGGTCCCGAACACCAAGGAAGTTCGTTTCCCATCCCTCGGACAGGTTTTATCACTGAATGGCCTGGATATAAACGCGCTGAACGACATTAACTCGGCTCAGAATGTTGGACAAAACGGAATTGATACGCAATGCGAAAGCATTTGCGACAGCTACACCCAACAATGGGAATACAAGCTCCAAAACTGTGGTTTACCTCCGGCAATGATGACAGATGTGATTGCTGAGTTTAAGGAAATCTGCAAACTGGGCTGCGATGCGGCGCATCCATATGGCTCCAGTACCACACCAGACGATCCGATCACCGGCCAGCCGCTGGAAACGACCAATGGCAACAGCAGTTTCGCGCAAG
The DNA here is from genome assembly GCA_039815525.1 of Bacteroidota bacterium. Classification (GTDB taxonomy): domain Bacteria; phylum Bacteroidota; class Bacteroidia; order J057; family J057; genus JBCAWW01. Next base: position 9,938 of record JBCBZF010000032.1, read on the forward strand.
TCCTCAACGCTTACAATGGAACCATTTCTGATCCTTTTGATCCAGCCTTTGATCCGGCATGTAATGCCTTGCTCATCACCATGCCGCCGACCTACAATACGCCGGCACAGGGCAATGCCATCAATGACTTTCCCATGCTGGATGAATGTGCCTGTGAGTACATCCTGCAATTGCGCAAAGATTTCAACAATGGCAATGCGCCAGGCAGCGTCACCAGCCTCGAAGAATACTTCGAGTATGAAAAAGGCTTTGTCATGCCTGATATCAAAGGTCTGGTATGTGATTGTGAGAAAGCCTGGACCGAAGAATATGGCCCCAACAATACTTGGGACACTGGTGGTGCCTGGGGACCACAGGCGCAAGCTTATTTATCTGAAATAGAGAAGCCAGTTCCATTTGAAATTGCCTGTAGTGGCTGCCTGAGCTGTGGCGACATTGACTTCTACTTCACTCAGTTCGGTAGCCAATTCAACAATTGGCAGGATGGTGAAGATCTCTTTGCCAATTGGCTCAACCAGAAATTTGGCTTCAATCTGAGCTTCAGCCAATACGAGGCCTTTTATGATGATTGTAAGGCCAATGGGAATTGTGATCCACAGCAGAATCTTGACGATCTGATGGCCTTGCTGGATAATCTGGCTGGCAGCGGACAGTTTGCAACACCCCTGGTGGATTTATCGAGCCAATCATTGTTTACCAATTCTACCCTCAACACCAGTTCTGGTACCAATTGTAATGCACAGATGGAATCACATCTGATTTTCTCCCGCGATGCGAACGAAGCGTTTTATGCCATGCGCCGCTGGGAAAACAACAGCTGGATTCTGGCTGGACAAGGAGGAGATCGCTTGAAGCTGATCCAACTCAAGGATGATGGCAGCGTAGGACTGGAAACCGCGACGGAATGGCCTGGGACCGGTTTTTCTTATGATGAGATCAATCTGATCCCAACTGGAGATGGTGGTGTACTGGTCGCTTCCATTGCTTACAGTGATCTGCAACTGACACAAAAGGGGGTCATTCTGGCCAAATACGACAATCAACTGGACCGCCAGTGGATGAAGGTTTATGATGAGTCTGGCATTGGGGTAGCGGAAAGCATCCTTGGCATGGTCGAGCAAAGCAATGGCTCTTTTGTTGTTGGCTATCTGAGTGATAAAGATGTTACGACCAGTCCAGTCATTTTCAAGGTAGATGCCAACGGGAATCGCATCACCAATACACATTTTCCGACCAAAATCACCTCTCTTACTTTCAATGTAGGGAGCCCGGACTTTACGGGTGCAGCCGGATTTGACCAAATGGTTCCAGCTCCAAATGGCGGCTTTTATCTGGCTGGTCGTTACAACGGCGGTGAGTTGATGGTGCAGAAGTTTGACCAGAACGCCAATCCTGTTAGCGGATTCGATGGTAAACTTAGCGGCATGATCCATTTAGCCCACGTAAATGCCTTCGGTCTGGTGGCCATGGCAGATAATGGCGTCTCAGTGGTCATGCGGGAAAAAGACAAATTAATCCCAGCTACGGAAAGTCTGCACCTTATCCGAATGGATGAAAATGGAAATCTGCGTTTCGCCAAAGAAGTCAGTTGGGACCAGGGCGTGGTCTTTTCTCCGCAGTCGTTTATCACCACCGATGATGAGGGATTGCTTCTCAGTGGCAGCATTGATGGCGGTAGCTTTGCCAATCAGGCTTCTTTGTTGAAACTGGATTGGCAGGGAGAGGTGGATTGGCACAAAAACTTTGGTGCCACAGCCGGAGATGGACAGTGGGTAGCCGAAGGACGTCCCGGGCATTATCTGGCGATTTCCTCGGCTTCACACCTGGAACTGGTATGGGAAACGGCCTTTGAACTTGAGGCAGTATGTGATCTCAGTGATCATCAGACCGCATTACAGAATGAAAGTTTGAGTTCTGTTTCTGAACCACATACTGAAAATACGCTGACCCTTACGGAAACAGTTGACACCAACCCAGCTCCTATATCAACACAAGTTGATTTTACGAATGTATGCGGTGAAAGTCTCTTTATCCGGTACTTCGATCAATGTGGCATTGACTGTGAGGTGAACCTAAGCCTCTCTGATTTAGATGCATTCTTCCATAGCATTGATGCTTTTACTGGCAATAGCTTGTCAAATACTTCATCTCAGGGCTTTACCCTGGATGCAACTGGTCCAGTTTCAGCACTTGTCGAGGGAACCAGCAGCTGTCTGGGCAATTGCGGACCTGAAAAGCTCTGTAATGAGCCTATCATGGTTGACGTCGAACTGGAGGATGAGTGTCTTGCTTATCAGCAAATCCTGGCCGATCATGAGGCCGCAACGAGATTCGAAGCCTATAAAGCCACAACTGAAGCTGATTTTCGGAAGGATTATGTGAAGCATTGTCTGGGAGAACTCAATGAACTCTTCACCATGAGTTTCCGGGACCAGGAGCATCATTATACCCTCTACTATTACGATCAGGCTGGTAATCTCATTCAGACCATTTCACCTGAAGGTGTGGATGAAGATGTGCTGCCCATCGTCGAGAGTGATGCCGTCAATGCGGCTCGCAACAATGCGTTGGCGTATGCTGACAATCCAGACCGGAATAAACGCACTGAATATCGTTACAACAGCCTCAATCAAATCGTCTGGCAGCATACGCCTGATGGTGGAGAAAGCCGCTTCTGGTATGACCACCTGGGACGTCTGGTTGCCTCCCAGGATGCCCGTCAGGCAACGCTTGATGCCTATGCTTACATGCTCTATGATGGCGAAGGCCGTCCGGTTGAAGCAGGGAGAATTGTACCAGTTGGTAGCCTGGACCAGGCGACGGCTGAAGATGAAACGGCCCTTGCCAATTGGCTGGCAAGTGGAACCAAAAGCCAAATCACCCGCACCCATTATGATGTTACCGTCAGCGCCACCATCAGCAATCTGTTTGTCGACGGCCAGCAGTCCAACCTCCGCACCAATGTGGCGAGCATTGAGTACGAGGATGTGACCGATCCATTGCGGGATGTTTGGGTGCATTACGACTATGATGAGCATGGCAATGTGAAGGAAATGATCTGGGAAATGCCGCACTTGGAGCATCTCGAACAGGTTTACAAACACATTCAGTATGAGTATGATCTCTTCAGTGGGAATGTGCTGCAAGTGAAATACCAGCCTGGTGAACTGGATCAGTTCTATCACCGCTACGAATACGATGATGACAACCGCATCAAGGTGGTCGAAACCAGCCGCGATGGTCGCCTCTGGGAACAGGATGCGCACTATGACTATTACCTGCATGGTCCCCTGGCCCGAATCGAGTACAACAACGTCCAGGGCGTAGACTTTGCCTATACCATTCAAGGCTGGATCAAAGCCGTCAATGGCGAGACCATGGACGAAAGCCGCGACATGGGCAAGGATGGGTATGAAGGGAATACCAATCCCTACAATCCAGTCAATCCGGATGAACACAATCTCTTTGGTCGTGATGCTTTCGGTTACAGCCTGGGGTATTTTAATGGCGATTATCAGGCCATCAACAGTGCCCAGGATATGTTCATGGCTGATAAAGCCGGAGTTTATGGTACCGCTGGCTCAGTAGATCTCTTCAATGGCAACATCAACCACATGGTGACCACCATTCCAGATATCTACTATGAGGCAGATCCTTTGTTGACCACCTACCGCTATGATCAGCTCAATCGCATTCGGGAGATGAAAGCCTGGCGGGATGCCGGTGTGATCACCAGCAACAGTTGGACAAATCCAGACAACAATGGCGATTACCAGACTGATTATACCTTCGACGCCGATGGGAATCTGCTCACCTTGAACCGGAATGGCACCAACACCAGCAAATACGGAAAGCTGGAAATGGATGAGTTGACCTATCACTACAGAACCAAGACGATCGGCACCAAAACGGTCCAACTCAATCAGCTTCGTCGGGTCCATGATAAAGTACCCCGCGGGAAATATCATGAGATTGACATTGACAGCCAATCTGATCCGGACAATTATGCTTATGATGAAATTGGCAACCTGATCGGCGATGTGCAGGAAGACATTGCGGTTGGTGGCATTGAATGGTCTTTGTCAGGTAAAATCCGGAATATCAAGCGTACCCATTCCGTCGATGATGACGATGACAAACCAGACCTGAGCTTTTACTATGGACCGGACGGCAACCGCATCGCCAAAATCGTCAAACACGATCCGACCAAGGAAGATAGCTGGGATTACACCTATTATGTGCGTGATGCCCAGGGCAATGTCATGGCGGCATACACCCGCGATTACCAGCCAACCATAGCTAGCCAGACCGAGCCTTTGACCTTTGAGAAAGGTGGCTTCGATATCACCAATAATGGCCCGGCTAGCGGCGAAGTGAGCGTACTGGATGGTGGCACCACCGTCCTGCTGGAAAAAGGAGGTATGTTCCACTATGAGTTGGAGCAGCCGGTGACCATCGGTCCAGATACCTGGATTCAATTTGATTTCCGCTCTGATCATGAAGGGACCCATCATGCGATTGGCTTCCACACCAATCTCAATATCAACTGGAACCGTGCATATGTGATCGACGCCATGGCGTCCAGTCCACAGGCCGCTCTACCGGATGAAGAATATGATCAGCCTGGTGTGTGGAAGACCTATCTGTTGCCATACGGACAAGATCGTCCTCTTGGTCATGGTGTACGCAACTACATCTTCCTGACCTGTAAGGATATGTCGGATGAGTTGGAAGCCAATTCCTACTTCCGCAACATCAAGATCTTTGAGCGTGATACACCAGCGGAGCTGGAATACACCGAGCAGATGACTTCAGAGGAGTTTCATTTGTACGGCTCAGACCGCCTCGGTCTGCAGATTGGACGCAGCACCCTCGCCAGCCTGGATTTCAGTGCCTCTGGTTTCGATTCAGACGGAACCTTCTCCAGCAAAAACAATCCTTTCCTGAATCCGATCGATGCACCACCCGCCACCGAAGGCATCGCAGCCCCCAAAGGCATGAAGCACTTCGAAGGCAAAGACCATCGCGGCAATGTGCTGGTTACCTTCTCCGACCGTCGCCTGCAGATCCTCGACGACAACCTTGCCCTGGGGCATTACTTCATCGCAGATGTTACCAATGCGCAGGACTACTATCCCTATGGGATGAAGATGGGGAATCGGGGCTTTCAGAAGGGGCGTAGTAGATACGGCTTCAATGGAAAGGAAAATGATGATGCGGTTTATGAAGAAGGGAATACCTATGATTTTGGGGCACGTATATATGATGCTAGATTAGGTAGATGGTTTAGTAGTGATCCTAAAGAATCAGATTTCCCAGATTTATCTACCTATACAATGGTCTATAATAACCCAATGATGTATGTAGATCCAAATGGAGAAAGTGGTATTGTTACAAAAGATGGAAACACACTTGTTGTAACAACACATCTGGTATTTTACGCTGATGCTGATATAGAGAAGGGGAGTCCGCAGTGGAATGCCTTTCAAAAGGATATCGAACGTAGTCAAAAGGAGATTTCCGAAATGTGGAATAATCCACTTCCTACAACTAAATATCCTGAGATAGAGATTACCATTGATGGGGAAACATATACGGATGTGAGGTTTGAAACAACTAATGAATTTGTCTCTTTCTCTGAGGCAAAGCAGAAAGCAAGTTCAAATTATGACCACGGAACTAACTTTATTAGAATGACTACGGAAAGTAGAGGTTCTGTTAAATTTCCAAAAGAAAATCACTCTAACTTTGGCTCTAACTATGGTGAATTTTTTGGTA
>JBCBZF010000396.1:0-6104 GCA_039815525.1 Bacteroidota bacterium
CAAAAATCAGGAAATGAAAGGAGTGGCATTTCTATTTTTCAGCATTGCCTCTGTTGTTGGGATGAGCACGCGGTCATGGACAGGTGATCTGACCGCAGGAGTCAGCCAAAGTACCCAGGTCCAGGTCCATACTTTTACCCGACATTTCGCCAATGTCTATTTTTTGGAAAGGGATGGTCGGTATCTGATGATTGATTCGGGTCTCCCGGGTGATTGCCAGAAGTTGCTTGCATTCATGGATGCGCAGCAGATCGATCCCAGATTGATCGAGGGGCTAATCCTTACGCATGCTCACCCTGATCATGCGGGCAATGCGGCCTACTTCCAGCAAACTTTTGGGACGCCAATCATTGCTGGCGCAGGAGACACCACCATCATCCGCAAAGGAGGCGTAGACGAGTCGCTCTATCCAAGGGGTTTTCAGGCAAAAATCATTCAACATACCATTGCCAACCAAGTCTATCCATCTTTCATACCAGACACATTAATTGAGAGATACACGAAACTGCTACTTCCTGGCTGGTCAGTGAGGGTTGATGTTTTTCATAGCCATACGCCTGGTTCACTGGTGATCTATGTTGAAAATATGGTCTTTGTGGGCGATTTACTCAAAGGAAAGACCCTTCACAGCCAAAAACCTACCTGGCACATTTTCATGTGCGATCTGGCTGCAAATCTTTCTGACTTGTCGATCGTTGCCGCGCAAGAGAATTTCCATACATGGTATGCAGTGCATCTGGGGCCACTCAGCCGAGAGGATGTATTGACTTTTATCAACAAACAAAAGAAGAAATATGAGTAAGCAAAGATGCTGCATTGCCTTGCTGGCATGCTTGATGTTCATCCCAATGGAGCTTTCAGCTCAGGAAAAGGCTTTGCCATTGGGGGGACGAGTTACCTTAGGAAGTAATCCTGTTTATTGGGTTCTAGGCGGATACCACATCAAACCCTCTTATCATTTCCCACAAAAATGGTCAGTTGGCCTGACCTTGCAAGGTGGGTTTATCTTACCGGATTTTGCGCGGGATCAGTTTTTCTCACATAAAAATGACAGCATCACCGTTGACTGGCGCTATGCAATCGGCATTGAGCTCAAGTATCGGTTCACCAAGGCATCTTTTGACAAAGGACTTTACACAGCCATCAATCTGGGCTATGAAGGTTGGACCGTCGAGGCTGAAGAAAATGAAGCATTCGACAATTGGTTCAGCAGTCTTGATGTGGGATACAATTGGTATCCCTTTGCCAAAAAGCGCCTGCATTTCGGAGCGCAGTACACCCTGATCGTGATCCTCAACAACACCAATGAGCAAAGGGCAGGCGATAGCCCTTTCAACATCCGGAGATTGGTCCCACCGTCTTTGGCTCCTTCACTCTTCATCGGCTGGCGTTTTTAATCTCATGATAATGGACAATACCTTCAAAATAACCCGCAGTATCCTGGCAGTGCTTATGGTTCTATTGCTGGATTGGCACCTATGCAGCGCACAAAACATCCCACTGGCAGCCGATACCGCACCTTCCTTCAAAGGCGCTTTTCTGGCCATCTCAGATGCAGATATGATTGCCACAGCGTACGGCAGTGGCATGTCCAATAAAATCAATGGCATTGAAGACAGCCTGATGTATATCAGATCCGTCAATGGTCTCCCTCAGATCCAGAGTCGCATCCATGCGACCAACTCAGTGATCAGTTGGCCGGCGATTTTGGCCTGGCATCCCACCAAACCCTATGCTTATGTCGCAGAAACCAGAGGCAGGATCACACCGGATACACCCAAAATGAAGAATGTATTTTATGCGTATCCCAAGGGAATGAAAGTGTCCATCATAGATTATTCCCTGCCCAATCATCCATCAATCATTCAAGAGCAGATGGTAGGCGAAAATCTGCAAAATGTCTCATTGAATCAGCGGGGGGATTTGTTGGTAGCCGGAACCACAGAGAAGGACAAAGAGATGATGGTTGCGAGCGTGAAAGACGGCCTCATTGATCAAATATGTTACTTCTCAGATCCAGAAGTTGATCGCACCGACACCAGAGACGGCGGCTTTCGAAGCATTGAATTTCATCCTCAAAAAGATGTGGTCGCCGTGAATCTCAATGGAACATCTGTCGCTTTTTTCAATATTATCAAAGAAGGAAGGACAATCAGGATAGCACGCATTGGCAAAAGTCTGAAAGTGGCAAAAAAACTCTCGGTGGGCAATTGGCATCCCTCTGGAAAATATTTTCTGGTCTCAAACGTCAATTGGGGAAAAGGCAATCTGGGCGCGGTTTTCAATAAAAAGGGAGAATTGATCAGTGTAGGCTTTGATGAGGATGGTCAGCATGAGGTCGTCTCCAAAGTAAAGGTTGGCCTGAGTCCGGAAGGCTTTGATGTGAGTCCGAATGGGGAATATGCGATAGTGGTCAATATGCGGAGAACCTATGTACCCAGTGCGTTTTGGTTTGTCCCGGCCAGGAAAACACCGACTTTGTCTCTGATCAAGATCAATCAAAAAACAGGGCAGCTGACTCACCTGGGTAAGCCTTACGGTTTTGAAGGCGTACTGCCAGAAGATGCCATCTTTGATGAGAGCGGTAAGAGCATTGCAGTGGCGGTGTACCACGAGAAGAATGAAGGCTACCCAACCAAAGGTTGGATTGACTTTTGGGAAGTCCGGAATGATCAGCTGCTTTGGACCAAACATAAACTTTACGTTACCCGCGGGGTTCACAATCTATTGAGGGTTCCTTAAATACTGATCCATGAAGCCCATTCACATTGAACAAATTGAAACCCTCCTTCAATTAGGTGGCAAAACCGATCTGCGCCACCCACTTTTTCACATTCTAAAAGTGGAGAGCATCAGACATCTTCCCCAGCAATTCCCCCTTGATTTCAGCTTTGGCTTCTACACCATTGGCTTGATCAGGAATCTCAAAGGAGAGGTTCGCTGCGGACGAAGGGCATACGATTTTCAGCAAGGCACCATGTTCTTCGTTGGGCCCAACCAACTGGTTGGACATGCCTTGAATGCACTCGAGGATGCCGATGGGTGGCTTATTTTTTTCCATCGGTCTTATCTGGCCAATCATAGCCTTGCCGAAATCATTTTACAGTATGGTTTTTTCGGATACACTGTCAATGAAGCGCTCCATCTTTCACAAGCAGAAGAAAGTGCCATGGAGCATTTGCTGGACAACATTTTTTCGGAGTACCAAAATATCACCGATCAACACAGTCGCAAAGTCGTAATCGCCAATCTTGATCTGCTATTGACCTATGCCAATCGCTACTATGGTCGCCAATTCATCACCCGCAATGATATCGAAAACCATTTCCTGGTAGACTTTGACCAGCAATTGAACCAGTATTTTGCCGAAAAAAATCTTGAATCTGACGGAATCCCCGCGGTTGCATATTTTGCTGAGCAGCTGAATATGTCCCCTAAATATCTGGGGGACAAACTGAAAGTCTTAACCGGTAAAACCGCCCAGGAGCACATTCATCTTAAACTCATGGAAAAGGCAAAGGTCCTGCTACAGCAGAATAAACATTCGGTTTCAGAAATTGCGTATCAGCTTGGCTTCGAATATCCTCAGTATTTTAGTCGGTTTTTCAAGAAACGGGAAGGGATTTCCCCCAGCAGTTTTCAACACATGAACTGAGCAACATCCGGAGGGATGGTTTTCAGGGGTCCAGTCGGCTGAGTTTCACCACAATGTCTTCCCGATAGCCTGGCCCGGCCAGATTCAAAAAATCATTTTCTACTTTGACTTCCGTTTTTAAAAGTGGCTGCAGTGTCCGCGGATCAAACCATTCGACCTGATAGTGCCCACTGAGGATGTTGAGATAACATCTCGGCTCACCGGAACCGATAAAATATACGACATAGGTTTTGCCGGCTTCATAAAAGCCATAGGTTTCCACATGACCATATTCAAATCCAATGCTGTTGTCGCCAGGTTGCATATGGACGAAATCCAACTCGTTCCAAAATGATAAAAGCTTCGCCATCTGGTACTTCACATCATGGTCCGTACAACCCATATATCCACCCTGTCCATTGCCAAACAAAGTCGTGCCGTGTCCGTCTTCGGCTCCAAGCTGCCAGGTAAAATCCAGCACATTGTAGAGCGCTCCGCCATTCATCAGATATTTCCAGCCCTGGAAGCGATATTCAGGCGTACTGCTGGGCATGATACCGGTTTCATTAAAAGCAAAGGCGCGCGGCACACGGTGATAGTTTTTGATGACAGATTCTGCATCCGCATCATAATGATGATTGAAGATGGATATGTGTTCGAAATAATTTTCGAGATGTTCCAGGGGAATTTCCACCCCTTCATTCGTGTAATCGATGGCGAGTAGGTGTTGCTGCGGAAGTCCGGCTTCAATTTGTACGATCCATTCAGAGACAGTCTGAATCCAGCGATGCGTTGGGAGGGATGGCGGACTGGAAAATGCAGCTACCATCTGGTTGGAAAACCAGGGTTCATTGATGATGTTGAAAATCAGGTTATCATATTCATTCAATTCATGGACGATTTTCTGGCAATAAGCCTTTTGTCGTTTCAACAAGGCTTCGTTTCCCAACTGCCGGTAGGCACTCATGTCAAAATCCGGCATCTCATTGACGTTATTGGGACCATCAAAAGGCGAGGTGTCGTCTTCATAAGAGATGAAAAAGAGCACCGCTTCTACCACAATTCCTTTCGCCTCGGCCAGGTCCATGAAATCTTTCAAGCGGGCAAAATAGACCGGGTTCCATTGGTCCAGATCAAATTTATTGCCCCCCAATGCATATCCGGGCGTCTCACTTCTGCGCCAGGGAGTGATCAGCTGGGTGGAATCAGGCGCTAAGGTATTGGTCAGGATGCCAAAGGAATGGGGGCGTTCGACGTAATCTCCCAAAAAGATCCTGGTATGGTTCAACCCCAGGCGCCTCAGTGTATTAAGATAGGTCTCAAAATCAAAATCGCGGTTGATGACTGCGCCATAATGCTCTCCTGAAGTGATCAGGACGGTAGGTTGACCTTTGTACAAAAAGTAATGGGGGTTGTCCGGGTGCAGAGAAATGGCTTGTCCGTGGGCCCAAAGAGCGCTCAGGAGAAAAACTGCCAGGCAACATATATGATTCATCCGATTGTTTTGGGTAAAATACATTCCTGCCCCAAGACAACTGTCACGTTTCCGTCTGGGATGGATCTGTTTTTTGGTGGGCAGGGACGAGATCACTGGTGTCGTCTCCTTGTTTACGAATGGCCAGGCGGCAATAATTTTTCCCGGAATTGGCCTGAGAGTCCAACACAATCAGTTGCCCGCCAACTTTGGCCATCAGTTGTCGATCATAATTCATTAAGCGATAGCATGCCGCGACATTTCCACTTCCTCTGAGCGGACAATGCAAATGAATTTCAGTGTAAGCAGTATCTTCAGTAATGGATTGAATCGGAAAAAGGTCTTGTCCATCAGGTGGCATCAATTGTTGCCAGCTTTCTGCCAGTTCCACTACCGTTGAGGAAGGACGAGGCCGATTGAGGAGAAGATTCAGGCGGGCAGTTAGGTTTGTCCCCCATATGGCAAAGTGATAAAAAGCTTTCCTCTGGGCAAAAAAGGCCAGAAAGCGCAAAACGAATTTGAAGACCGCTTGCTTCTCCAGTAGCTTTTTCATCCGGTCAGTACTTGGAGGTGTTGGTGTAAATGCTGTTGGTATCGCTTCTTGTCAACATATCGGGTATGTCGTTGAGATTCGATATAGGTATTTTGTCCTTTGAGATTCAATTGATGCCGCTTCTTTTTTTCCAGAAATACCCGATAAGTAGCCCGTCCAAGCTGTTTGGCTTTGATACTCGCAGCAATCACTTCTCCCTGTAAACTCAGCAATCCATAAATCGCAGAGGCAACTTCGATCCCACCAGCGAAGAAGAGATTTTCATGCTCTCTTGAAAACATCTCCAAATACAGATCCAGTGCTTTTTCATCTCGCTTGATGATTTCCTCAAGCGGCGCGATAGCATGCAAGGAGGATGGCAGCCACTATAGACCTAACCACCATGCAAAAACATTCTGTGATGCTTTTGCATGGTGGTTAGGTCTATAGTGGCTGCCATCCTC
>JBCBZF010000693.1:0-3991 GCA_039815525.1 Bacteroidota bacterium
ACAGAGAATTCATCACAATCATTCTGCACCAGCACCTTGTAACAATAAGGCTGATTTTCAAAGCTAATACTCGGATCGCTGTCAATGAATGTCGTGGTATTCTGATCAAAAATATCTCCTACCGGAATGAAGTTCCCGCTTTGGTCAGCGCGCATGATGCGGTATTGGACAAAATTGGCATCGGGATACGGTTCAAAAATCACTTCCGCACTGGTATCACTCAGCACACTGACATTGATCAGGGACAAAGGATTGGGGACGGTCCGGGTTGTGATGGTTACATTCAGGGTATCGGATATATCGGTACAGCCAAAACGATCTGTAACTGTCAGAATCATGGCGTAGTCTCCCCCCATGGTGAACACAAAGTCAATCGAATCAACTGTGGTGATCTGGCAGTCAAGACCACCGGTATTGAGATTTAGCAAACACCATTCGTATTGATCGATGACAGTATCAGTAACTGTACTATCTCCAAAGAAGGTCAAGGTAACCGGATTACAGCCAATCACTGAGCTGGCATACACAATCGCTTCGGGTTGCATTAGATTGATGTAATCTGTTTTTACCACTGTATCGGAGCAACCAAGCGCATCATCGACAATCAGCGTAACCGTGTAAACGCCATTGTTTTGGTAAGTGTGCGTCGGGTTGGATACCCCAGTAAGGGTATCGCCATCTCCAAAAATCCAGGTCCAGTTGGTTGGAGGCAAATTTGAACTTGCATCTGAAAAGGTAACCGTGAAGGGCGCACAACCAAAAGAGTCTGTGGCAGCAAAGTCCCCGATCGTTCCCTGATAAGTTGTTACTGTAGTTACAGCAGTGTCTACACAACCATTATCATCCGTAACCACCAGGCTCACATCCCACACAGTATCTTGGTTAAAGATATGCACTGGATTTTGCAAGATAGAGGTATCTCCGTCCCCAAAGTCCCAGAACCAAGCTGAAATCGTTGTGTCTCCGTCGATGGAGTTATCCGTAAATGGCACACTAAATGGCAGACAGCCGGTGGTATCCTGCGGACTGATATCAGCCTGTGGCAGGTTGTAGACGGTCACACTATCAGCGGAGTTGAGGGTAAAGGCACACCCCTGGGCATCCTGCAACACAATCTGAGGGAAATATTTTCCAGCCAGAGCATACACCCGACAATCCTGAATGGTGTCAATGGTCCCATTCAGGCCTGCCAGAATCGTTGGAGAACCATCTTTATAATCGATGGTCGCCACATCAGTGCCCCGAACAATGGCCGTAACACAGATTGTATCACCAAGACATACATTGGGCGGATCTACAGTAAATGTTCCATTCGGACCATTCAGCTGAACGTAGTCTTGTCTGGTCAGAGTGTCCATACATCCATCCTCATGGGTCGCAATCAATGTGACCGTATACAGATCTGGAGCAAAATATACATGCTGTGGGTCCTGTAGACTACTGCCAGTCTGATCACCAAAATCCCAATCCCAGGCAACGACGTTGCCGATAGTCGAATCTGTGAAAGTTGTGGTCAGAGGCGGACAAACTGCAATACGGGGATTACCACCAAAGTTTGCCTGAAAGGGTTCAATATAAACAGCATTGGGAACCGTAATACTGTCCACACAGCCATTGGCATCCGTTACAATCAGCTTCACATCATAACTTCCAGTGTCCTGATAAGCATAAGATGGACTGGGCAAAATACTGGTCCCATTTCCATCACCAAAGTCCCAGAAATAAGTCAGCGGCCCCAGTCCCAGGCTGGTACTGGCAAAATTGACCAGATTCCCACTACAGGTGGAGTCGTCATCAATGGTAAAGCTTGGCTGTGGCAAGGTTACATTAATAGCATTGGGAATCGTCAGACTATCAGAACAGCCTGCATCATCAAAAACCGTCAGTTTAACATCGTAAGAACCAGCAGCTGTGTAAAGATGGGTCGGGTTTTGTAGGTTAGACGTATTGTTGTCGCCAAAATCCCATAACCAGCCATTGATGGTGGTTTGGAAAGAGGTACTGCTGTCAGAAAACGCCACACTCAATGGCGGACAGCCACCATCCGGCGTGAAGGAAAAATCCGGTTCAGGTCCAATCACCCGTATGTAATTGTCCCTGACCAATGTATCGGTACAGCCGAAAATATCCGTGGCGATCAGGCGAACTGAATAAATGCCTGTCTCCTGGTAAATCCTGAAAGGATCTTGTGCAGTACTGGAAAAGCCTGCATTCGGGAAATTGAAACTCCAGAAATAAGAGTTGGCATCTTGTGAAAGATTCACAAAATCAGCCCGGTGTCGTTTACAGCCTACGGTATCAGCGGATTCAAAATCAGCAATAGGATTTCCTGCTGAGACCAGGGCCGTTGCCGTATCGGTACAGCCTGTCGGGGTATATGTGACCACCTGGGTGATGAAAAATGACCCTGGTGTATTGATCGTCAAATCCGGCGGCGTCGCCGCAGTTGAATAAGGGTTGCCATTGACAAACCATTCATATTGGTCAATCGGACCAATCGAAGAGTCCGCAAAAGAGACTGACGCAGGCAGGCCACAAACGACTGGCTCGCTTGGAAAAAAGCGCGCATCGGGAGGCGAAACGTAGACCATGCTATCAATGATCAGGGTATCGCGGCAGCCTTGGTTTTCAATGATCAATCCAATACTAAAAAAGCCAGTATCAGCGTAGGTAGTCGTTGGATTGGACGAATTGGGAGAAAAGGCGCCAGGTGCTTCGTACATAAAATCCCACTCATAATTCCAGAGGGAATCCGTAAACGTACTGGTGAAAGTAATATCCTCGTTGATACAAACCGTGTCTTTGTCTACGGTAAAATCAACCATAGGAGGTGTACCCGCCATGACGGCATTGTTTCTTCGCAGTGTATCGGTACAGCCGTTCTGCGTCGTAATAACCAGCCGAATGGAATAATTACCAGGATTATTGTAAACCGTTTGTGCATTTTGGGTGGCGGCAGTATTTGGGGCACCGCCTGGAAAACTCCATTCCCAACTGACAATCGGATCAACCGGTGAGGTGGAACCATCCGTTACATTAACGGTCAAGGGAACACAACCCTCAGTCGGATTGATATTGAACCCGGCATTGGGTGGGGCAATGTCAATGGTGATAGAGGTTGAGTCTACACATCCTTGCGCATTGCTTACCACGAGGGTTACATCAAATGAACCAAAAGTGGTAAATGTATGATTAGGGTTTTGTTGCGTGGAAATAGGTGAACCATCATCAAAATCCCAAGCCCAGTTGGTGGCATCAGTCGACTGATCTGTGAAACTGAACGGATTACCAGGCTGGCAGTCTTGCAGGCGATCAGCCATAAAGGCAGCTGTAGGACGTGGTTCAACCGTAATTAAATTGGTCTGCACCAAGGTATCTCCACATTGGGCATTGTTTGCTTCCAGGGTAACCGTATACGTACCAGGGGCAGTATATGTGTAAGTCGGTAAGATACCCGTCGCATTCGTGCCGGGCGTCTCGCCAAAATTCCATCCCAAAGAAGTAACCCCGCCGCTGGAAGTATTGGTAAAGGTAATGGGGTCGCCCAGACAAATGGTGGTCGCACTGGGGGTAAAAGAAGCCGTTACACCACCAATCCCAATCATATTGGGAATGATCAGAGTATCTTCACATCCACCCACATCTGAGATGATCAGGGTAACATCATATTGCCCATCTGCATTGTAAGTAACCGGTGGCGGGGTCGTCCCAATAAATGAGCTTCCTCCACCAGAAACGATTCCACCCGGAAAAAGCCACTCATAAGTAGGATTTGTGGCGCCATTTGCTTGTGAATTATTGGTAAAGTTAACCGTCAATGGTGGCGAACAGGCAGAATTAACATCAACTGAAAAGTCTGCGACCGGACCTTCACGCACTGCCACAACATCCTGTACCAATACAGTATTTTGACAGCCATTGCTATTGGTCACTGTCAGAATCACACCTGTCGTATCAGCAGTTTGGAAAGTATAAGTGGGATTGGGACCGG
>JBCBZF010001097.1:0-2392 GCA_039815525.1 Bacteroidota bacterium
ACAGCTTGTGGCTCTGGCCAGGAGGAAGTCAAAGAAAATACGCTTTCCTTGACCAATGATTTAATCCGACAGTTGGATGAAAAACTGGGGAAATCCGTCCCAGACAATCAGGAATTATACGAGCAAACGCTGGCAAAAGCGGAATTGGGGGCACCTCAAAGCCGTCAGCTGAGCCGTTTGCACCAAGCCTGCAATACCTTCGCGGACCTCATGCGGGATTTGCGGCAGAAAATTGATTCTGTCCAGTCAGTCAATCCAGTTCAATCGGGAGTCCTGATTCAAAGCGGGGACGTGATTCACGTCAAACAAGATCTCACCGAACTCCAGACCCTGATGGATTCTATCAGTCCGGAAGTAGTGGAGCTTGACCCGGCTCTGACTTTTTCAGCCGAGAAAGAAGGCGAAAATTGGGAAGATTTCCACTTCGGGACACCCGCCATTGCCAACCGCATCGTGCTGACTGGATTCCTCCTCGATGTCCGCAATGCGGAAAAGGAGATATTGGAAAGACTCACAGAAGGGGCAGAGTAGGGGCGGACGTCCCTTTGAAAAGGGAATCGCCCCCTACGACTTTCTTATTCTTTGTATCTCGCAAACATGTCGGTGCTCACCCAGTAAATGTCCCGATTGCTTGTATAAAAAAGATATTTCCCGTCAGCACTGACATAGGGGCAAAGCTCATGCCCTTCACTGTTGATGTTACGCCCCATGTTTTTGGATTGCGTCCAGGTGCCATCGGCTTTCTTAAAACTGACATACAAATCTCCTTGCCCTAAGCCGTCATTTCGCTCGGCACAAAAAATGATGTATGACTCATCTGGCGCAATGAAAACATCTGCTTCATAGTCAGGGGTATTGATTGCATTGCCAAGAACGCGGGGCTTTTGAAAGCTTCCATTGATATGTTGGGAAGCATAAATGTCGAAATCATTTTGTCTTTCCTGAGAAGCGTCTTTGTTGGACGAAAAATACATGGTCCCCGTCTTGGTAAAAGAGATGTAGTATTCGTTACCCTTTGAATTGATGTTGGGACCGGCATTGATCGGTTCAGACCAACTGCTGCCTTTCTTCTCAGCATACCAGATATCGTAATCTTTTGGTTCGCCTTCTCCATCCATTGCTCTTCTTGAAATGAAGTATAAGCGGTTTTCATCTGGCGACAAAAAAGGATCGTTATAACCATATTTTGGGTGTGAAAAGAGCGTTTGGGGTTCGCTCCATGATTGGCCTGTGAGTTTGGTGTACCTGATTTCTTCTTTGCCACCTACATTCACGCCATAGTAAAATTCAGTTCCGACTTTATTAAAGACAGACCCAAATTCATATTCAGCTTTTGTCGAAATCAAGCCGGGCGCAAATACCTCTGGCGTAGTGGAAGGTGGCTTTTGCCCTAAATATTTGACCTTCTCAACGGGCGTGATGCTCTCAGCGATCTGGGTTGAGCTGCCTGGCCTGACAGGTTTCTGCGCAAGGACCGTAGATGAGAAAAGTAATAATACAACGAGGCATAGCAATAAATTCAGCGTTTTGTTCATAAGGATTGGTGATTTGGATGGATACCATTACGCCAAAGAGTCAGTTTCTTTCTTTTTGTTGCATCAAGCAGATGGTTTCTTCCAAAATTCTAAAAAACAATGAGGCACGATTTCTCGCGCCTCTCTTATGTCAAACAGAATATTTGCTTTTCCCTACAGAGTCCCCCGTAACTCCTGCTCGCGTTCAATCGCCTCAAAGAGAGCCTTGAAGTTTCCTTTGCCAAAAGCCTGCGCACCTTTGCGCTGGATGATCTCAAAAAACATGGTGGGACGAGGTTCAATCGGCTTGGTAAAGATCTGTAACAAATAACCCTCATCATCCCGGTCAACCAGAATACCCAATTCTTTCAACGACTCGATGTCTTCGTCGATCTTTCCTACCCGGTCCAGCAGCGTATCATAGTAAGTGGTTGGCACCCGAAGAAACTCCACCCCACGGGAGATCATCTCCTTTACAGTTGTGACAATGTCATCGGTGGCCACGGCCACGTGCTGTACACCAGGGCCCTGGTAAAAATCGAGATATTCATCCACCTGAGACTTCTTCAAACCTTCGGCTGGCTCATTGATGGGGAATTTGATCCGGCCATTGCCATTGGACATCACCTTGCTCATCAGCGCAGTGTATTCAGTGGAAATATCCTTGTCGTCAAAGGAGAGGATCTGGGTGAAGCCCATCACATTGGCGTAGAAATCCACCCATTGATTCATTTCGCCCAACTCAACATTGCCAACCATGTGGTCGACATATTTCAATCCCACTGAAGCTGGATTGTAAGCGGTTTCCCACTTTTTAAAACCGGGTAAAAAAGTACCCTTGTAGTTTCGGCGTTCCACGAACATGTGGACCGTTTCTC
>JBCBZF010000944.1:0-2893 GCA_039815525.1 Bacteroidota bacterium
AGCTCCTTTTCCGAACATTAGTAGAACACGAATTAAAGACTGAAGCAAGTGAACTCATCAATGCAGCCAGAAGGCCAGCAGCAACCAGACCACGTACACCAACCGGCAACATTTCCCGAATCATGACCACCAGAGCCTGATCCGCATCATCCATTTGAATGCGTCCGGTTTTGTTCAAGGCAAAAGCAATGATCCCTGGAACCAAAAAGATGAAAACTGGTAAAATTTTGAGGAAGGCACCAAAGATGGCTCCACGACGACCAATGGTGATATTTTTTGCGGCCAGGGTACGCTGAACGATATATTGATCTGTACACCAATACCAAATACCGACGATGCTTCCACCTATCACCAGACCCGTCCACGGAAAATCGGGATCAGACATCGGTCGCCACATATTGAAGTGATCACTACCAGCAATTTCCCGCAACTGTTCCCAGCCGCCTACTTCAGAAAGGCCAATCAGTGTAACGGCGATGGCACCGACGATGAGGATAATGGTTTGAATGGCTTCGGTGTAGACCACCGCTTTCATGCCGCCCATGGCGGTGTAAATCCCGGTAATTGCCAGCGTCAGTAAAGCGCCTTTCCAAAAACTGATTCCCATCAGAGTCTCCATGACCAAACCACCAGCATAAACCGAAACCGATACTTTTGTCAGCACATAGCCAACCAGGGAAAAAATTGATAGAAACCACCTTGCCTTTGCATTGAACCTTTTTTCCAAAAACTCAGGCATGGTAAAAACCCCTGAGCGTGCATAGAAAGGCAAAAAGACCCAGCCCAGCAACAACACAATCCAGGCGTGCAATTCAAAGTGGGCCAGCGGCATACCACTTTTGGCACCAGTCCCTGCCAGGCCCACAACGTGTTCAGATCCAATATTGGAGGCAAAAATCGAGGCCCCCACAATGAACCAGCCCATGTTACGGCCGGCCAAGAAATATTCTTCGGTATTCTCCTGTTTTTGTGCGATCACCCAGAACGCAATGCCAAAAAGCACCACAAAATAGATTCCGATGATCACCCAATCCAGGGTTTCTAATCCAGCTGCTCCCATGATGTAGTAGTAGTTTGTGTGAAAAAATTATTGAACGGTGAGGCGAATATGCTGTAAGTCTGCCGATTGGGATGATGTACCAAGCATGATATCAAAGCTACCTGGCTCAACCACATATTCCATTTTATCATTATAAAACGCAAGACTCTCGTGCTCAATCGGTATGCGCACCGTCTTGCTTTCTCCTGCCTTTAGAAAAACCTTCTGGAAGCCTTTCAACTCCATGACCGGACGGGTTACGGAGCTGTATTCATCCCGCACATACATTTGCACAACCTCTGCACCATCCATTTTCCCTGTATTGGAAACGTTGATTTCGACCGCAGAGCTGCCATAGGTCTTGATATTATCTTTGATAAGGCGTGGGTTGGAGAGGCTAAACGTTGTATAACTCATTCCTTCTCCAAACGCCCAAAGCGGAGATACATCATCAAAAAGGTAGCCTCTACGTGCCGTCGGCTTATGATTATAATAGGCTGGAACATGTCCGACAGAACGTGGAATGGTAATCGGCAATTTCCCCGAAGGATTGACTTCGCCGAAAATCACCCGCGCCACGGCATGGCCTGTTTCCTGTCCCAGATACCAACATTCAAAAATGGCATCCGCTTTCTCTACCAGATTGTTAACTGCAAGCGGGCGGCCATTGAAAAGCAATGCCAAAATCGGCTTACCAGTTGCCGCCAGAGCATCCACCAAATCATCCTGCAAACCAACCATCTGTAAATCTGTGCGGTCTCCCATGTGGCTTTCTACCCAGGCTTCGCGTGAAGTCAGTTCATTGCCACCAATGGCGAGGATGATGACATCCGACGCTTGGGCCACTTCTACCGCTTCTGCAATCAGCTTGCGGTCTTTGGCTTCGTCGGTGCGTTCGACCGGATCAAGATACCAGCTGCCCGGCTCAGTGATGCCACATCCCTTGGCATACCGTACTTCGGCTTTATCGCCCACATAGGCCTCAATTCCCTGCTTCACGGTGACAAAGTGCTTTGGCACAGAGCTGTAACCGCCCTGCAACTCAACATCAGCATTGGGACCAATCAACGCAATACGTGGCTTTTTCCCCAGACTAAGGGGCGCCAACTGATTCTTATTTTGTAGGAGAATAATGCTTTCTTCTGCCACTTTCTGGGAAAATGCCATGTGTTCCACCGAACCTACTACCCTTTCGGCTTTTTTCGGGTCTGCAAAGGGTTTGTCAAACAGGCCCAGTTCAAATTTGTGGCGCAGAATGCGTTTGACGGAACGATCTAATATTTTTTCATCCATTCTTCCACCCTCAATCGCAGCTTTGAGCAAAGGATAAGCGGTTGGGTCAGGCAGCTCCATATCTACCCCAATGGTCATCGCCTTGATGGCTGCATCTTCGTGGTCTTTGGCGATGCGGTGCCGCCCATGTAATTCGTGAACTGCGCCATAGTCTGAGACGACGGTTCCATTAAAGCCCCATTCCCCCCGCAGGATTGTCTCAAACAACCAGGAGCTGCCATGTGAAGGAACGCCATCAATTTCATTGTAGGAAGGCATCACACTTTTGGCGCCGCCTTCCATGACGGCTTTTTTAAATGGGTACAAAAATACTTCTCTCAGTACCCGCCGGGAAATATTGGCGGGGGCGATATTGGTCCCACTTTCTGGCTGACCGTGGCCAGAAAGATGTTTGAGCGTGGCGACAACATGGTTTTCATCGATTTTTCCACTTCGTCCCTGGAAGCCATAAATGGCGGCCAGTCCAATTTCAGAGGCGAGATATGGGTCTTCTCCATAGGTTTCCTCAGTACGTCCCCAGCGCGGTTCGCGGGATACATCCAAAACCGGTGTGAGTGCCTG
>JBCBZF010000679.1:0-4095 GCA_039815525.1 Bacteroidota bacterium
TAACTAATAAGAGAGGTAGCATTGCATCGTGTGGGAAGAAATGGGTGCGTTTTTCTCACTGGTATATGGCAGATCTCGCGCAGGAAGAAATGGGACATTTCCGCATGGTCCATCGTCTGATTGTGGAACGTGGCTACACGCTCGGCCGGGAACGCAAAGATTCTTACGTCAATGAGTTGGTCAAATTCACAAAAGTAAAAGGCAAAGGTCGGGAAGAATCTCTTTGCGATAAACTTCTGTTCGCTGCCATGATTGAAGCACGCAGCTGCGAACGTTTCAAAGTTCTTTCTGAAAACATTGATGACGAAGAACTGGCGACTTTCTACCACAAACTCATGGTCTCCGAAGCCCGTCATTATACCCTTTTCCTCAAACTGGCCCGTCAGCTCTGTCCCAATGTCGACGTCGACAAACGCTGGGCAGACTTTCTCGAATATGAAGGAGAAGTCATCAATCGCTACGGCCAGCGCCAGGAGATACATGGATAGTCTGGGGGCGAGCTGAAAGTTGCGGGCAGCGAGTGATTTCCCAATAAACTTACGCCTCGCTCCCCGCCCCTATCAAACCCGCACCCCATCATGACTGAACGCGAAAAAATGCTCGCCGACGAGCTCTATCTGGGCAATGACCCGGAACTCACCGCCATGCGCAATCACGCGCGTAAATTGGTTCGGATTTTCAATGCCACCACCGAAGATGATCTCCCTGCCCGGGAAAAAGCCCTCCGCAATCTACTGGGCAGTGCCGGAGAGAATCCATTCATTGAACCGCCTCTTTATGTAGATTATGGTTGTCACATTTTTCTGGGCGACAATGTCTTCATGAATTTTGATTGCGTGCTCCTGGATTGCAATCACATCCACATTGGCGACAACACCATGCTGGCCCCAAGGGTACAGATTCTAACCGCATACCATCCCCTGAACGCACAAGAGCGCATCGCCGGGCCTGAATTGGCCGCACCCGTTACGATTGGAAAAAACGTCTGGCTGGGCGCCGGTGTCATCATCAATCCGGGGGTAAATATTGGCGACAATACTACAATCGGTTCGGGAAGCGTTGTTACCAAAGACATGCCGGCCAATGTATTTGCGGCCGGTAATCCATGTCGCATCATCAGGCATTTGTGATACAAACTTTCATTTTACAACATTCAATTCATTCACTTTTTTCTATGAAACATCTTCAATTGCTCGTTCTCGCAGCCGCACTCACTCTGCTGACTGCCTGCGACCTTAATCTCGACAACATTCTTCCTAAAAACACCGGTTCCTGGAACGTCAGCCGATTTGAGTCGATCACCAGAATTGATACTTCCTCTATTGAATTGGCCTTCACTGATGCAGGAACTTTTACCTTCAATGAAGACGGTACCGGTCAGGCAGTCCTCAATATTTTTGGGATGTCTGACAGTGCCAGCATTGACTGGAATTATGATGAAGAAGCAGAAACCATCACCATTGATTTCAATGACGGAGAAGGACCTTCCACTTTCGATGTTCTGATCAATGAGAAAAAAGCACAGGAATGGCAGGCCATTGACTCAACCACATCCAACGGCATCACCACAGTAGAAACCACCTTCTTCTCTTTAGAAAGAGTAGATGACTAAGATTCAGTGTTCAATACGGTAATAAGGTTATGCCCCTTCGCAAGAGGGGGCATTTTTCATTTCGCACTTTCGCTTACCTGAGCCGGCAAACCATAATACAGCTTTAGCACGGTCTCAGCCGGCTTGCCTTTGGGTGTCCAGAGGTTTGCGTAGGTCCCATCAGCATGAATGTAATCTGCAGTGGAAGGATTGTCCCACCACCACCAAAATGATCCATGCAGCCAGTCATGGTCTCTTGCCGCTTCAAAAAAGGCCTGATAATATCTCGCCTGGGCGTTGCCATCAGCAGGGTCATGTATTTTTTCCTGCCAGGGAGTTGCAGCCGCAGATTTATATGAACAAATCCCAATCTCTGTAAACAAAACTGCCTGGCGCAATTGCTGTGCCTGCCGCCATTTCTGGATTTCCCGGAGATGTTTTTGCCAGTTGTTGAGTTGACAGGAAAGAGAATGGTCGTTGCCGCTATGGGTAGAAAAATAAGCGTCGATCCCAATGTAGTCCAATTGGTCCCAAAACCGGACCTGATCATAGCCCGTTTCCCCATTGAAGTTGGCGGAATGTGTCAGGGGACCCGCATAAATCGCCCGCACCTCAGCAATCAGCTCCTGCCAATGCGCTTGCGTTGGATCCGGGCCAAGATAATTTTCCACCCCAATACTCAACAAAGCGACGTTCTCTGCTGCCGCAATTTTTGCATAGTGCAACATGAATGCTTTGTAACTGGCAAACCAACTGTCCCAATCTGTGGGCCGAAATTCTGCCCGCCAACTGTGATCCACTGCGTCCACAAAGGGCTTGAGCAGGACCTTAACCCCCTTTTGACCGAGTGAGCGAATCACATGAACCAAGGACGCATCAGTAGGCGTTTTGTCAGGATTGGGTTGAATCACAATCGAATCTTTCCGGTCTTGCCACCAGCCGACTGCCACCGCAACCCAATTGCTGTTTGTATGACGCAATGCCTCCAACGACTGATCAGATTCAGGTGATAGAAATACGTCAGGAGAAAAGCCTGCATAGGTCATGCCTTTCATGAAATGGGCTGGAAACCAGGCGGTATCGGATGTCTGCATAAAACGAATGTGCAATATTTTTTGAAAAAATACGTCAAATGGGAGGGCGCTGCCCACCACCAACCGACAAACAAACCACCATCGCAATGCGATTGAGTATTTTTCTTTTGGGAACCCTTTTTCTGTTTGCCTGTGGCAAATCAGATGTAAAGGATCCCGTAAATGGTCCTGATTTATCCCTTCTTCCCACCGAAGATGCAAAAAAAAGCATCCCTGCTCAGGCAGAAACCATCATTCGGGCCTTACAACAGCAGGATTTTGATGAACTGGCAGCAATGGTCCATCCTGAAAAGGGGCTCTGTTTCTCTCCGGAAGTATCAGTTGAAAAACATCATCATTCTTTTCCGTCTGAGGCAGTCAAAATGTTATGGAATGACCAGCGGGACTATTTTTGGGGTATCCAAAGTGGTAGCGGAGACAGTATTCTGGTTCCTTTCCAGAACTACTATGCTGCGTTTGTTTACGATGCGGACTATGCCACCTCCGACAGTGTGTATTTCAACACAGACCATCAGTATGGCAATGCCCATAACAATCTTCGCCAGGCTTATCCGCAGTCTGTAGTTGTAGAATATTATGAGCCTCCGCAGGAAGAACAGTATGGAGGCATGGATTGGAGTGCGCTTCGACTGGTTTTTGAGCCATACGAAGACGATTGGCGGTTAACCGGGATTGTCCACGCAGCCTGGACGCCTTAGTATAAAGCCAGGTTGTCAATCAGTCTTGACTTTCCCAGAAAGGCAGCCATGAAACCATGTGGCTTGGCAATCGAAGAAGGATCGTCAATCTCCCTGAGATTCTCTCCGTCCAGAATTTCAAAGTAGTCCAGTCGGACCAATGGGTATTTTTCCACCTCTTCCTGCACAAAGCGATGGGCCGCAGAGACTGACCCAAAAGAGTCCAGTTTCTCTTTGACGGCCTGTAAGGTTTTAGATAAAAAAACTGCCTGAGGTCTTTCTGATTCCGTCAAATACAGATTCCGGGAACTCATCGCCAATCCATCCTCTTCTCGTACAATCGGACAGGGTACCACTTGTACTGGAAAATGAAGTTCTTTCACCAACTGCTGAATGATGAGGCATTGTTGATAGTCTTTCAGGCCAAAATATGCAAAGTGCGGCTGGACAATATTGAAGAGGATGCTCACCACCTGCACCACACCATTCATGTGTCCGGGACGGCTCACACCACATAATTTTTTGTCTAAATCACGGATATCAAAGATAATCTGTTGCGGGGGATCTGGATAAATTTCCGTGGTCTGGGGCGCAAAAATTACATCTACCCCAAGATCTCCCAACAAAGCGGCATCCTTTTCCATCGTCCGGGGATAGCTGCTAAAGTCTTCATCAGGGCCAAACTGGGTTGGGTTGACAAATATACTGGCCACCGTCAGATCATTCTCAACCA
>JBCBZF010000924.1:0-2942 GCA_039815525.1 Bacteroidota bacterium
GTTCCAAGAATCAACAATTGCCCCTAGTAAAGACACTGAACTTATCGATTCAACAAAAAGCACCAAACCCACAAGTGCTCCGGCCTGGAATGGAAAAAAAGAAAGGCAGCAGATTGTGGTCAATCTGCCGCCTGCACATATATTCTTGTTGGGAATATCTATTTACACCATGACTTTGCACTCCTGCATTAGCTCCCGCAAAGCCATAATTTCTTCCAGTGGAATTTGATTGTAATGCAGGCACAATACTTCCAGTTGATCACATCCCACAAATGCCGTCACATTGGTGCATCCACAGCTATTGAGGTAGAGCTCACGTAGATTGCTCAGATGACTCAAATCAGGGGGATTCCCGACTTTCTGGTCCGGATAAGAAATATCCAGTATTTCCAGCTCTGGCAAATAATTCAAAAGCGGGAGATGGAATGACGGTAGAAAACAAGCGTGCAGGCCTTTCAAGTTTTGCAGGCTCTGAATGGGCGTGAATTCCGTGATATGCGTATGACTGATATCGAGTATCTCCAGTTGAGGAAGATACAGGAGTGGGGAGAGATCAGTGATATCTGTGCCGCTCAGGTCAAGGTCCGTTAAACCGGCCAGCTGCGTCAGAATCTCCTCCTCACTGTGATCTACCAGCTCGAGATTGTCTCTCAGAGCGGATTTCCAGTCCTGCGAAAGTGAGGACCACCAGTGTTTGCGTCGTAATAAGCGGATTGCCATAAAGCAGAATCGATTTTTTCATCCACAAGAAATATCGACTAGCCTTGATAAGAAAAGAGATGGCTGACAGGATATTACACAGGAAAGCTTTTTGACTTTTCTCACGCTTTTCTCCAATTACAAAAGCAGTCAGAAAAATGAGCCAAAAGGGCAAATTCCCATTTGTATTGGTCATGCAATGGTAGATGCGTACACATCATACAATGCATAAACCAGCCAGCAATCGAACGTCTTGAATTTTATTTGTTTTCCGCTTGTAGCTTAAATGTAGCAAAAAAACGTAGGATATGCGAATTCTTGTATACACTCAATTACTTTCATGAAATGCACAGGAATCCATCCGATTCCGATTGTTTTTCAGACCAAACCTAACATCGCCCAAAAAACAGCCCTCAATTCACCGGAATTGAGGGCTGATATTTTGTCTGCTAAGGTGAGAGCTTAAGCTTGTTGAAGTCGTTCCCGTAACTGTGTAATCGGGAGGCCCAAAAGATCAAAATCAGGGTTGCTATCTTTCAGAAGCATAAACTTCTCACAGTACATCTCCGTTGCTTTCTGATTTTTATTGACAAAGTTGCGCAGCTTCTGAAAATACTCTTGTACAGAAGGATGAGCTTTGTCAACTGTTTTGGTCCAGATTTTATCGATTTCAAAGTCTTTTTCCCTGGCAAGATAGGTAACAACCAATGGCTTCATCCGGCGTTGCTCGTCGTCGTCAAAATTGGAGTCGACGAAGGCCTTCAACAATTGCTGAATGTAGATCCGGGCGTCAGGGTTGTCATTGATAAAGGTGGACAATTTGGACCAGAACAAATAGGGGATATAGGCACCTCCGAAACGGTCAGCAGATTGCACCAGGAAACGATTGAATTCGTCTGGATCATCAATGCTGATGTGCAGGCTCAGAAGGGCGGCAGAAAGATTCCCTTTGTCCTCTTCCCACTCACCATAAAATTTATCTTCCAGTTGTTCTAGTTCCTTTACGATATCCATCTTGTTTGAATCTTGCGATTGGAAAGCTGCAAAGATAGGAAAAAAGCCTGCGGGACTCAATTCGCCTCCTGAGAAATGAATTTGATCCGTACCAGCTGAATTTCTTCTGGTGTGATGTCTTCATCAAGAGATTGTTCGGCTACCGCAAGAGAGTCCGTTTCAGACTGCATGAAGTAGTCGTATATCTCATCAATTTTGTCCTCATCCACCACGCTTTCAATGTAGTAATCCAAATTGAGTTTGGTCCCTGAATAGACGATTTGTTCCACCTGCGCCAACAAATCTTCGTACTCCATTCCTTTGAGATCTGCGATCTGATCCAATGGCGTCCGACGGTCGACATGCTGGATGATGAACAACTTATTCATTGACTTGCGGGCAGTAGACTTTACCACCACATCAGCCATTCGTTCGATGTTGTGCGCATCGACGTATTCTTTGATCAATTTGACAAATGGCGCCGCAAATTTCTGGGCTTTGCCCCGTCCAACCCCAACGATATTCTGAAACTCGTCAATGGAGACCGGATATTTGCTGGCCATATCTTCCAAAGAAGGCTCCTGGAAGATCACATAAGGCGGGACGCCCTTATCTTGGGCAACTTTTTTTCGCAGCTTTTTGAGGGACTCAAACAAACGGGTATCATAAGTTTGAAAGTCTTCAACTGCGGGGGTTTCTTTGTTGAGTTTGGCGTAGTCCTGAAACTCAACAAAGGTCACTTTACGGGGATTGCTCAGATAATCGGCGGCAGCAGTTCCCAATTTGATCACACCATAATCTTCAATGTCCTTGATCAGGAAGTCATTGATGATCATTTGAGCGAAAACGGCTTTCCACTGTCCTTCATTCAGATCTTTGCCTTTGCCGTAGACCGGCAGCTTTTCGTGCCCGTATAAATTGACCTGTTGATTGTTGCTGCTGCGCAGCACTGCGATCAGGTGGGTGGTCCCAAACTTTTCATTGACAGCCTGAACGGCTTCCAACACCATGTCGACATAAGGTGTCGCATCATAGGAGGTTTTGGGATGGCGACAATTGTCGCACATCTTTTCGCAGTTCGAGTCATCGAATGTCTCGCCGAAATAATGCAGCATCAATTTGCGGCGGCAGGCGCCGGATTCGGCGAAGGAAGCCATCTCGTATAGGAGATGGCGCCCTGATTCCCGTTCGGAGACGGGCTTATCCTTCATGAACTTCTCCAACTTGACGATGTCGTGGAAGTCATAAAA
>JBCBZF010000304.1:0-6906 GCA_039815525.1 Bacteroidota bacterium
TTGTCCCATGGCTTGCAAGCCAAAGATCAGAAGAAAGGGGAAAATCAAAGTGTATTTGTTCATCGGAACAGTTAATTGATTGTTGAAACAGAAAATTCCGACATGTCAGCCTAAAGGCAAAATGATTCCTTGCATGAAGCTGACAAGTAGTGGTTTATTTCTGAGACCAATGAGATTTTCAATTCCCCTATAAAACCGAATCAATGATTCGTAGGGGCAGATTGCATCCGCCCGGAATAATTGAACAGATTGCATCGGTCCGGGATAATCGAACCAATCGCATCCGCCCGGAGTGATCGGACGGATTATATCCGTCAGCCTGAGAAAACACATTGTGTATGTTTGGGGATATGGGCGGATGCGATCAGGGCGGATGCGATCCGCCCCTACAAGCTACGCATCCATTTGTCCAGGGTATTCCCGACGGAATTGGCTTGTTTGACCCAGCCGAAATGACCGAGTTTGCCTGAGGTTTCGGATTGGAGCAAATGCCGATGGGTGATGGGCGCTTCCGGGCTGTATTTACCCGTGAGATTACGAACGGCTTTTTGCGGGGCAAAACCATCGCCTTCCAATGAAACGGCAATAACCGGCAAGACCAGTTTTTTCAAATCTACATCATAATCAGTTTGCGAATCAACCAATTGATACATCCCCGTCCGGCCATTGTTGCCCCAGTCGATCATGGTCGTACGCGCTTCTTTTCCACCAAAACCTACCGTTTTGCCTGGAAAGTGTCCGACTATTTTGCTTAGAAATGGAAACAGGCGGGTCGATAGATGCACCTTCCATTCACCATTGCCTTCCCAACCAGTATGATAGACCATACAGGAAGCCACCAGCATCACACCTTCGATAGAATCAGGATGTTGGCTGGCGTACAGACTCCCGATTTGTCCGCCCAGGCTGTGTCCAAGCAGAAAAGGCTTTTGATTCGGAAATTGCGAATCAATTTTATCAAAGACTTCCTTCATGTCCTGCACCAGGGTCTCATAGCCAAAATCAACTGTGCGGGAGGGACGGACACTGGAATGCCCGTGCCCCCGCCAGTCGACGGTGATCACATCCCAACCCAGCAATGCGAGATATTCCGCCAACGGACGATAATAAGACGCCCGCACCCCTAAAGCAGGGAAACAGCAGATCAGGCCCTGCGAATCTTCGGCCGCAAAGTGCGTCAGTTGGTTCGTCGCGCCATCGCGAAACTGAATGGGAATGGATTGAGGGGACATGGATCAGTCGACTTTTCCCAAAGATAGGAAAAGAAAAGTCTGATCAGGACATATACAAGTACGGCTTCCAGTCGTCGCGGACCGTCCCGGCAAAGGTGCTGAGATACATCACGAAGCTAGGACGAAATGGTGCATGGCTCATTTCCATCTCCGACTGTTCAAGCGTGAGATCACCTTTTTTGGCATTACACTTCTGGCAAGCGGTCGCCAGGTTTTCCCAGGTGTCGCGTCCACCCCGCGATTTGGGAATCACGTGATCAATGGTCAGATTGTCTCGGCTTCCGCAATACACACAGCGATTACGATCGCGCTTGAAGATGTTCTGCCGGGTCAGATTGACCTTTTTGAATGGAATGTGGATGTAGCGAAACAGACGGATCACCGATGGATATTGGTAATCGTGTCGGATGCTTCGCAGCATACGGCCTTTGTTTTGGGACAGGAGTTCTGCTTTCTGGAGTAACACGAGGATGAAGGCGCGCTCCACAGAACAGATCCCGATGGCCTGATAACTTTGATTGAGGACGAGAACGCTTTCTTTTACCTTCACTTTATTGATGTTAAATATCTACGAATACATACCAGGTGGTGCGTAATTTTCTTTTGTTGAGAGTGGATAATGCCTGCCTCACTGAAGTCATCAATCCGGACTTTTCCAGAGGCATGAATCAGGTTGTGCATTGTGCTTAGCATTCCTACGTGAGAGATACGGTCTGAGTTTTCTTTTCGGAAAAATGCCAGATCCCCTACCTGCCGTTCGGAAAATGCGATTTCTTCTCCAAAACGGCCTTGAACGGAGGAATCACGCGGAATATTCATCCCACAGATGCGATACACATTCTGACTCAAACCCGAACAATCAATGCCAAAGTCTGAACGCCCGCCCCAGAGATAGGGGGTATTTAGGTAGCCTTTGGCCACTTCTACCCGATCCTCCGGTGTCATCGGAGACATCATTCGCAGATCATCTGCAGGCTCCCAACTTTGCCCCTCAAAAGCAAAGCCCATTGGTTTACCATCGGCTCCAATCGGAAAGCGACTGCCCCGGGGCAATCGCATCATTGTTTTATCTCCTAATTGTATGTGGCCACTGTGAACGAAGCCCCATATATGTATGGTGCTTATGATTCGCTCAGGTATCTGTATGAGCATGCTGGGATTGAGCCAACCTTCATATCCATCGAGAGACAAACGCACCCGCCACCAGTTGCCCTGGTCTTCAAGGCACTCACAGCTTTCGCCAAAAAGCATTTGTGTTCCCATCTCCGCTGATTCAGCCGCACCTTCGCGTACTGGAATACTTGCTTCCCGGGCCAGATTGATCATAGAGTATAAATTAAGAATAAAAGCTGGAAAGGACTAATTCAGAAGCGAGCTTCGTGGGTATATAGACAAGGCAATACAACTGACCTTGTTCCTGATACGCAGCCCCTTCACAGCCTTTTCTCTCTCCTCAATATTCACTAATTTGTCTGATGATAATTGAATGTATTACTTCCAAATCACCTTGCATCAGCCATTCAACTCAGAATGGCTGATTTTTTTGGGTTGAATCTCACGCAATCTATTTCAAACTCTCTTATTTTTCGCTACCTTTGCCAGCCGAAAGAAAAAGTCATGTCGAAGGATCGGAAGTTGGAGCGGGCGTATTCTCTTAATGTGGCTCGACTGAGTCTTGGGAAGCACGAGGAGACTTTTGACATTGGCGAAGCGTTCTTTACATGGTTTGACAGCTCACTTGCCGAGGGTGGAAAAGGCACATTCAAGCTGGAAATCGAAAAGTTTGGCACCCATCTGGATGTCCACTTTCATTTTTCAGGGAGATTGCCGCTCAATTGCGATCGATGCAATGAGCGATACGAACAGGATTTATCACATGACTATCGTATCATCTACTCCTTTGACAAGGACATGGACTTTGAAGGCTACGAAGTGATGTTTACAGACTCTGGAGAATCTCAGCTCAATCTGATGCAGGAGTTTTTTGACATCATCAGCATGGCCATCCCGATTCGCAAGGTACCTCCAAAAGAGATTCACCTATGTGCGCCTGAAATACTGGCCATGTTAGGATTAGATGAAAATGGAGATCCAATCCAGGCGACAGATAAAACTGACCAGGCTGACGAACCAATTGATCCACGCTGGGAAGCTCTGCGAAAGCTCAAAGGCGATACGGATTAACAATCATCAGAGATCAACAGAACGTTTATAACCTTAACCAAAGATGGCGCATCCGAAACGGAAAATTTCAAAACAGCGGAGAGACAAGCGCAGGACTCACCTCAAACTGCGTCCAAAAGCGTATTATCTCGATCCAGAAACTGGAGAACCGACACTCTACCACCGCGTGTGCCTCGAAAGCGGTTATTATCGTGGCCGCCAGGTAGTGGAAGGAACTGACGAATAAGGTCATATAGACCTGAAAGACATTCTATAGGAATATGGAAAGCATGCGCTGCATGCTTCTGTATTCCTTTTTTTTTGACTAAAATCTTGGGGCTATACTTATGGGGGCACACTCCAGCAGACACAACACGGTTCAGCTGTGCCCCAGAGAAGGATATTTGAAGGTTCGGGATGGGAGAGAAAAGTTTCCCCTGACAAAAAGAGGGCTCTCTTTCACATCGTGCTTGCCCATATTGGTTTTGATATCGATCTGGTCAGGCGTAAACCAAAAACAAATCGCTTCCATGTCTTTCAATCCCAAATATGGAATCAATTCGTTGAAGGATCCTGCTTTGGTCTGCACGACATCATATACCTGAAGCGTTTTCCCCAGAACCTCCCCAATGATTAGTGCATCTTTTTCCGCCACATACCACAAACAATGCGGCACAGAGTAAAGGGCATGCCATAGCAGAAGCAGGCCATCATTGGTCGAACCAAAGGTATGCGTCAGCGGAATTCGTTTCTGAGAGAGACGTTCCAATATTTGCCAATCCTGTTCTCGGTAGACTTCCAGCTTTTGCATGCCGGGGGTGAATTGTACTTCTGGATAGTCTGCAAAAAAGAGTCGTTCCCGAAAGCGTTTGAAACCAAACTTAGGATAGAAGTTCAACACCGTATCATTGGCAAATAAGTAGAACAAATCTACTTTGTCTTCAAATTCATCCAGCACATGATGCATCAGTTTTGCTGCCAAACCCTGGTTTCGGTATTCGGGTAGCGTCGCCACCGTTGCAAATTGCAGGGCACGAACTGCCTGGCCATCCATGACCAGGTCCAATTCTGTAACCGATACATTGGAAACCACTCTTCCCCCTTCAAAAAATGAGTATGCCTGATAATTGGGCTGCCAACCCTTGCGATGAAACCAATCATCAAAATGAACCCCCTCAAAGACTTTTGGCGTAAAGTCCAGGAAAGCGGCCAGTTGCTCTGGCTGCTGGAAGTAGTGATGATGCAACGCCATAGAATGCATCAGATTGGGGGTGGAATATTTATTTAGTTCGATCATATGGTTGACCGTAACCTGATTTGATGCTAAACGTCTTTGGAGTAGTTTGTCATTTCGCATCCGTACTCATCCACAAAAAAATTATCCATTTCGTCGGCTTTCAGGGCCATTTGGGTGAGCTCTCGCTTGATCTTCTCTGCATGAGGGGAAAACACATCTGAGATGTGAACCCGGTAGGACAGATATATCTGGTTATCGTGAATGCCCAGATAGTAGGGCGGAACCGGGTTGCTCAACAGATATAGATACAAATCTTGCAATCCAGTTCTGGGCAATCGATTTAAGGGCGAGGTAGCATAGAGATAATTTTGATTGTAAACAAAAATGCGAATTTGGGAACTGCCCTGGTGAAAAGACCAGTAGTCGTAGCCAGTACGGGCCAAAACAGGGTCCATTCCGAGATCACTCAGCGCGCTTTCAACAAAACTGGAAAACTGGGTACGCTCTGCAACTTCAAACAGTTGAAGGTCAATCTTGTTTCCGCAATTGTGGCAGTATTCGGTTTTTTCCACCAAAAGAATACCACAAGAGTTACATCTGACAGCATAACTTCGGTCAGGATTGTCAGAAAGTGTATCCAGGGCATCCTGTACCGCGTCCATTGGAATGGCAAAACCGACATTGTCAGCATTGGTGAATTTTGCAGTGGTTACACCCACCACTCTGCCTTCGGTATTCACCACCGGTCCCCCACTATTACCAGGGTTGACAGCCGCATCGGTTTGAATGTATTGCCGTCCTTCCATCAGTTGCTGGGTCGACGACACAATGCCTTCCGTCACAGTAAATGGCATACCAAATGGAAAACCCAGTACGTAAACCTTGTCCCGGCTTTGTAAACTTTCAGCCTCAGCCAGGGTAATGTGCGGAGAAGGCATATCCCCCTTTACCTGTAACAATGCCAGATCAGTGTCTGGGTCCACGTAAATGACATCTGCCAGATAGCGGTTTTGATCATGATCCTCCAGTGCGACTTTATGATTGCCGGCAATGACGTGGTGGTTGGTTACGACGACCTGATAATCTTGCAGAAAAAAACCACTACCACTACCTGAAGCAGTATTGATCTTAAAAACAGCTTGGGAAATAGTTGAATGAAAATCACTCATGTTGGGGAGATATGCTATCCAGGAGAAAGATAGGCATTATTTTTCCCAAATGAATCGCCCGAATGCAGACCAGCTTTCTCCCTTAGACAAGTCGATTTCGGGTCTTTTCTGCTCTATATCAGTAATTTCCCCATCTGTACGGATCAATTGGTACACAAATCCCAGCATTGGTTCTTGACCTGGCAGAAAATTCCAGATACCGAAGCGCAGATCATGAAAATTCAGCCCTTCACTGTCTGGCCGTAATACATAATAGTCTTTTGCCATCCAGCGCAAACGATCATATACATAATTGCCGTCCAATTGATCACGCAGCTTGCCTTGCTTTCCAATGAACTCATATTGCAGATCAGCCGGGCTGCTTTTCAGCAGGTGGTAGGTCGCAATCTCATAACCTGAAGGTTCTTCCGCAACGACGTACCATTTGAGATTGAGAGGGAGTGGATAGGTAGAAAATCGGGTGGCACTGATACCTCGTCGGTGCATCGAGTTGCCAAAAATACTTTCTACGGTCAATTTATTGATCACCGTGATCAAGAGGTAGAAACAGCTCAATCCGATCCCCAGCCAATTCCAGAAAGAGCGCCATCGATGTTGTCGTTTAAGAAACAAGGCAATGCCAAGGCAGAGTGCAAAAGGCAACGTATACACCGGGTCGACCACAAAAATGCTGTTGAAGGCCACCCGATAATCACTAAATGGGTAAAACAGCTGTGTCCCCCAGGTGGTGAAGCAATCCAGTAATGGATGGGTAAACAGTGCCCAGAACGCCAGTTTGGTCCACCCGCTTTGTGTACCCTGTCGCTCTTTATAGATTTTGTAAATCGACCAGCCCATGATGGGCGCCATGACCATCGAGAAGACAATCGAATGACTTACACCGCGATGGACCACCATCGCATCGAGTTGACCCATAAAAAAATTGGCGGCCACATCCAGATCTGGAATGGTGCCACCAATTGCGCCCCAAAGCGCGGCTTTGTTACCAACTTTCTTTCCAAGGCATGCTTCGCCAACCGCCGCACCAAGAACAACCTGGGTTACTGAATCCATTCTGCAATGAGATCTTTGAGTAATAACACATTTCAACTCCTAGTCCTCAAAA
>JBCBZF010001242.1:0-1883 GCA_039815525.1 Bacteroidota bacterium
CCCAAGGAGATCGCATGCCATCGCGTATGCTCAATCGGACCGCCTCTGAAACGGAGCCACCCGCCCAAATTTCAGCGCTTTGGGATATGCTATGGCAACACGATCTGAGTACACAGGTCAACGGCACCACCGGAATGGCTGGCATTGGTTTTACCGGAAACGAATATTGGGTGTCGATTTGGTTCAATGACTCGATTTTTTTCTTTGATCAGAATGGCAGCTTCCTCCGTTTGGACTCCATTCCAGATCCTAATGGAGGCAACATCAGAGGGATTCGGGCTTTTAGTTGGGATGGCAGCCAAATGTGGGCGTCCAATAACACCAATACCCTGTATCGTATCAACCCGGTCAGCAAGACTGTCAGCAATACCGTTTCCAGCCCCATTCCCGCTCGTTTCGCCGCCTGGGATCCCTTAGCAGATGGCGGAAATGGAGGATTTTGGGTGGGGGGCTTCGGGACCCCCATCAAGGAAATAGACATGAGTGGAAATGAGCTGGCCAACATTTCATTTTCAACGCATGGACTAGAAGGTGCCTATGGTGCGGCTGTCGACCATCAAAGTGGAGGAGGGCCGTTTTTATGGGTTTTTCACCAACCTGGCGCCACCATTTCGCAACTCACCCTAAATCCTGTAAATCTGGGTTTACCAACCGGGATCAATCGGGATGTCGCGGCCGATTTTGGTTCTGTGATTTCATTATCGGGGGGATTGTATATTAGCGAAAACCATCCTAATCACAGCGGAAGAGTACTTGGCGGCCTGCTTCAAAACTCGCCTGATTTACATTTTGGCTACGACCTCGAATTCCAGGTATATGCATATGATGCCAAACTCGAAGTCATCCAGCCACTGCCCAGCCTCACCATGGTCCCCAAAGCCCATGTACCAGATCTTGCCCTGCAGGCAAAAGTCTCCAATGCTGGTACCCAACCTATTCAAGGCATACAATATCAGTGGACCGTCAAAAAAGATGGCCAACTTCTCACAGAAGGCGTGGCTTCTTCAGGCTCACTAGCAGCCGGCACCTCTACCAGCACCAGTCTGGGAAGCTACCGACCACCCCAAAATGGAACCTATCAATTATCCGCTTCAAGCACCCTTAGTGGACAAAGTGATGAAAATCCAGTCAACAACAGCATCACCAATGACCTGGTGGTCAATGATTCTACCTTTGCCCGCGACAATGGTCTGATTAATGGTTCCATTAGTATTGGGGAAGGGCCCAATAAAGGCTCGATTATCGGACATTCGTTTGACCTGAAAGAAGTAGATTTCATGACTTCGGTCAGCTTTTATCTGGTGGAACCTGAAGCAGGAGACCAGGTTTTTGCCACTGTTTATATCAATGACAGCCTGGGAATTCCTGAAAACGCTTTGGGTATCTCGGAAGTACATACCGTAACTGCAGAAGAAGCGCAGGGAGGCGCCTGGATCAATCTTATTTTTTCTGGCGGGCCAGTTCCCATGCCTTCAGGGCCTTTTTTCGTCGGGATCAATGAAACCGGAGGGCCGTTAACCCTGGCAACAACGCCTCATTTATCTGAGCCGAGTCGAAGTCTGTTTCGTTCTTCTGCTATCGCGAATGGAGAATGGCAACGACTTTCTGACCAGAATTTTGAAGGTTCCTTGCTCATCCGTCCCCATTTCGGACCGTGTTCGCCTACCTATATGAGCGCCACCACCAGCATTGTAGATGACGAAAATGGCGGAACCGGATCAGCCACGGTCTTCCCCCTGGGCGCCTCAGAAGTGTATACCTATCTTTGGGATGATCCCAATCAACAAACCACCCAAACCGCCGAGAACCTACTGGGCAATCAAAGCTACACTGTTGTGGTTACTGATAGTGGTGGCTGTAAGCTGGAAATCCAAACCGAAGAA
>JBCBZF010000653.1:0-4211 GCA_039815525.1 Bacteroidota bacterium
GCTTCGTCCTGATTGGGATTGTCAGAAATGCGAAGCCACTGAATCGGGCGGCCTTCCTGGGTGAGAATACTGCCGATCGGCTGACGGGTGGAAAT
The DNA here is from genome assembly GCA_039815525.1 of Bacteroidota bacterium. Taxonomy (GTDB): domain Bacteria; phylum Bacteroidota; class Bacteroidia; order J057; family J057; genus JBCAWW01. Next base: position 96 of record JBCBZF010000653.1, read on the forward strand.
GAGATTGGGATATTTGGCAGCCATGCTGTCCAGATTATCCAGCATTTCCTGATAGGTAAAATAGCCCCCCATTGAACCCGCTTGATAGTTGGCCGGGGTCTGGTAAGAAAGGGCTGCCGCAGGGCCACCAAAACAATCATCTCCTGATCGTTGGGTAGATGCTTGCTGCTGTACCTGGTCCCGGTACCATTGTTTTACATCTGGAATGTCGATGGTGTAGGGGATACCCGCCAATTCAAGTCGGCGGATTTCTTCAGTAGAAAAATCATTGATCAGATGTTTTCCTTTGGCATACTGACCATGATCTGCTTCCAGGCCAAGCCGCGCAATGTCCTGAATGCTGTGATGTTTGAGCGAAATCCTGACCCTTGAATATTGTGTTGGGAGGGATTGGGCCTGTATAAACAGCGGAAGATTGATCAGTGCCAGAAGGAGTAGCTTTCTCATATTTGATGAAATTGGAAAAAGAGGGAAAACATTTGTTCCTATATCAGGACATTCAGCGGAAATACTACCCCACCCAAGCCGGGGAGGCAGGTGGGGTAGTTCCTTTAGCATACATGATTGTTTGCGAAAAAGCCGTAGCCTTTCCCCTTATTTCATTTTGACAACCGGACTGATAAATTGTCTGCCCTGTTGATCTCGTACCTTGAGCCAGTACATGCCTGCCGCCAATTCGTCCGTCGCCACCGAAACAACTGAAGCGGTAGAGCGCACCAATTGCTGTGAGACAACTGTACCCATTGGGCTGATCAATTCAATGCGCAGGGGAAAAGGCTGATCGGTCAGTTGAAGGTTGAGCGTTAATTCCTGAGAAAAAGGATTGGGGAAGACGGTAATACTACCCGCTGGAAAATTTGACTCCAATGCCGTACGGCACAATGTGCGGAAGGTGTCGACTTCTCCAAATTCACTTTCCTCCGCTCCACAAAGGGTTTTGATCTGCACTTCGTATTCCTGACAATTGCCAAGCCCTTCGAGCAGCATGGAGTCTGCGGTGGTGTTTTCTTCCATCCAACTTGCCGCACCCATCTCGCGATACCGAAGCACATAAGCTGAATCTTCCATTGCCCGATCCCAACCGATCAACAAACCTGTATTGGAGACACTCAGGGTATCTACATTGACTGGTGCGGCGCATGGAACCGGAACCGGGACAATGCTGACACAGTAATCTTCTACTTCGCCAAATGCATCTGCCGGGGTCGAACAAGGATCTGGTTCCGCATCAAACAACATATATATCCGCATGCGGGTACCACCGGGAAGGGCTGTCATCGGTACTGTAAACTGGCCGCTGACGGCATTGGGGGAAGAGGTACCAGCGTCGAAGACTTCTTCGTCAGGATCATCAAAATCGCCATCCTGGTTATAGTCAATCCAAACTTTGAAGTATTCGTCATAAGGAAACCCAAGAAATCCTGGTGTCAGACTCAGCCCATGCGGCATGCCGATGGTCAACTCAGTGGTCAGGGTATTCGCATTGGTAAAATCTCCATAGCCGCCATTGGAACCGCTGATGTGATTCAGCGTGTGAACAGCGATTTCTGCGATCCATTCTTCGGATGTATCGAGGTCTGGCGGCGCACAATAATTGCCATCGATACACGGCCCACAGCCTCGGGTACGAAAATCAATTCTTTGTCCAAAATCTACTGTATCATTCTGACAGATGACACTGATCTCCACTTCATAATTGGTACATGGCATCAAGCCGCTGAAGATATAGCTGGTGTCAGTGGTATTGACAAGGGTCCAGCTTCCGCCTTGCTCCCGGATCTGGAGTTGATAAGATTGAGCGGCGAGTACACTGCCCCAGTTAAACAATGCCGCTTGCTGAAGTGCAGAGACCAACGCAAAATCAGCTGGGTTTTCACAGCATCCGTCAGTTTTAAAGGTGCCTTCCGCATAAAACTCGCTGGTGTCATTGGCACAAAAACTCAGCAACTGATACTCATATTCGGTACAAGGGGTCAGGCCTGTGAGCTGGTAGCTGCTGTCAACACCGTTGACGGTATTCCAAACTGAATCGCCCAGCGGGCGCCATTGCAGATCCGAAGTCAACGCACTGTCTGAAGGCATCCAGTTGAGGGTAACTTGCACATCGGTCAGTCCGGTCGGTGCTTCCAGATTCGGTGGTGGGCAAGGACCGCAGGCTTGTAAAAGCAATTGCATGCTGTTGTGGACATTGAGGCGTCCGCCTGTTACAGTGATACCTGCCAGGCTGGTATTCGGATCAACGCCATCGAGAATGGCATCTTTCACCATCAGAGCGGCGGCCCCGGGATTGCTTTTTGCCATGGCAATCAAGCTTGGACAAGGAGAAGAATAGAGTAAGCCGATGGTCCCCGCTACGTGAGGCGTCGCTCCTGAAGTACCGCCAAACCCACCGTATCCGTTTGGACCAGAAACAGTGTGTGTGCCTTCTCCAAATGCACCCAAATCGACACTCATCAATCCCCACGCAGCCTGCCCCACTTTCTGGTCAGTATCATTCATATTGGTGACTGAAATCAAATAGTCGCTGGTACAACCAGTCGGCAGATCCCCTTGTGTATCCACATCCAGGGCGGCATTGGCGGTTGCGCCGGCATTCAGAATGCCGTGTACACCAAGCGTGTCATAAAAGGCGCACCAAAGCGGTGCATTACTTGGCTGGCCAAAATCAATGCCCCAGGAAGCATTGGTCGCGACCACAAAAGCACCTTCCGCACCATTGGTTTGATTGTATTTCTGGCGCATAACGAGGGGATATGAATATGCTTCAAGCACTTCGCTTTCGACCCCGGTTCCACCCTGTACAATCATGAGTTTAACATCCCAGTTGACGCCGGCAACACCGGTTCCGTTGTTTCCCTTGGCACCAACGATACCTGCCACAGGGGTACCATGAAATCCACCATCGTAGACTGCATCTGAACTGCTGCCAGTATCCCATCCACGTACATCATCCACAAAACCATTGTTGTCATCATCGATGCCATTGTTGGGGATTTCCGCATGATTGATCCATAAGTTAGGCGCAATATCCGGGTGGTTGGCAAAAATACCATCATCAATCACGCAGACCACAATGGTGTCTCCCTGCGCGCTCAAACCGCCTGTGGTTACATCCCAGGCGAGGTCCATGTCAATGTCTGCGCCGGCAGTTCCACCACTCTGACCAGTATTGTCATACTGCCATTGTTGGTTGTATTGGGGATCATTGGGGACCGTAGAACGGAGGCTGACATAATGATTGAACTGGGCGATTTCGACCGCTGGGTTCTGGCGAACTTGACGTAACAGCTGCTTGTCATTGACCATCTGCGGATCAAATTGGATGCTGTAAATATTCATGGGGGCAGAAATCATTTTCCCTGCTTTGATCCCATAAGCGGAAATGGGCAGGTCTCCACTTTTGAGCAGCCACTTTTCTGCTGTCAGACCGCGTCGGAGTTTCACCAGGATTTCACCCGGGACATGGTCGACCTGACCGATGAGTGGTGCCGTCTGCAGAAGAAAAAAACAAAAGAGCAGACAATAGGACAGTCGAATTGTTCGCATGAGACAATTGTGGTTAGAGAATGATATGTGGGGTTCTATGCGATGTAGTGTGTCAAAGATGATCTTTGCCGCAAATTTATCTAAGGAGTGATGTGGCAGTGCGCAAATATCATCTTTCTTGTATGAGTAAGACAAAAAAAGCCTTTAACACACGTACTCAATCAGAAAAAAAATAAAAAATTACACTGGGAAAGCAGGTCTGATTTGTAGAAAAGCCTTGCTGATGAAAGTTGAGAGGATGTTTGGGATAAAAAAGCGCCCGAAGCACAATCAGTCCTTCGGGCGTTTTTTCAAGAAAAAAATTCTATTGTTTGATCAACTTCTGTCTCCAGACGCCTTCCGAAGTCTGCACTTCGATGAGGTACAGACCAGTGGCGAGCCTGGAAAGATCCTGCTGGTGTTGGTAGCTGCCTACTGTCGATTCAAGTACTGGCTTCCCATTCAGATTCAGGATCCGAATGCTGTTGATCAGGGCTTGTTCGCTGCGAAAACGAACCATCTGTGCCGCCGGGTTGGGGAAGAGAGAAATGCCCTGGACCAATTCTATTTCCAAATTGACGCCAACCCCCA
>JBCBZF010000597.1:0-4569 GCA_039815525.1 Bacteroidota bacterium
GGCACAAAAATCATCCTCATCACACGGCCCATCACCCCAGATGTGTCTCAGCCCTAGCCAATGTCCTACTTCATGCGTCATGGTGCGGCCCTTGTTAAAGGGAGCGACTGCGGTGCCAATGGTGCCAAATGCGTTGTAATTACAGACGATGCCATCAGTACGGGAAGCCGTTGACCCGAGGGGGATACCGGAGAGCCCGGAAGAGGAAGGAAACTGGGCGAAGCCCAGAATGCCGCCCGAAATATTACAAACCCAAATGTTCATATAACGGCTTGCATCCCAAACCGTCGATGGTTTGACCACTTCATTGAGGGTACGTTCTGAAAAGGGGCTGCCGTCCATCGACACCCGATTGATGCCATTGGTTGGCTGTCCATTGGGGTCCACGCTGGCCAGGCAAAACTCGATACCGGTATCGACCGCTACATCTTTAAAAGAGCGCGGTGTTTTATCCTTGTCGGCATTGGTCCGGCGGTAGTCCTGATTGAGCACCCGGATCTGAGACAATACCTGCTCTTCACTGATATTTTCTTCCGGACTGCTGTAGATGACATGAACCACCACTGGCAAGGTATAGACATTGCCCCTTAGACGGCGGGTACTACGGGTCCGCTGACTTTTACGCATCGACTGCTGCAGCCAGTCCTCGAACGATTCTTTGCTTTCCTTCTCATCTGCATGTTGGTGCGAGCGTTCTTCTTCCACTTCTACCGTGGCGCATTCCCGTACCAATGGGATGGTGTTGCGGAGTTTGGGATTCCCCTTCATGAAATCAAACTCCGTCTCATTGCTGATGTTGCTTTTGGCGGGATTGCGAAGGTCAATGGTTTTGGAAGGGGGTCCGTTTTGCGCTTCCTGGGCGAAAGCAAGCGGAGAAATACTCAGAGCGAGCAGCAGGCTGATGATGATTCTGGCCATGCGAATATACGGTCGGTTGCAATCAGTTTTTCGAATGAAAAATTCAGAACATGGGTGATTTACTGCCTGAATTTGAACAATTGTCTGTAGAAGCGCAAGTATTTGTTGAAATCAAATTATGGAAATGCCTGATAAACAAATGATTCTGATATGAAGAGTGCTTTGCCTGGAAAATGAAAAGGCCAGCAAAGAGACAATGCTCCCGCCGACCTTTTTCTTTCAATTACTTCTCTGAATATACTCTTTAAAGCGCGTACTGAAGGCCCAGATTGAGGACACTTTGTACTTGCATTTGTGGTCCATTGAGGTTTTGATACAGTGGCAGACCAAACTCTGCTGCTATGCGTAAGCCTTTCAAGCCGCCACTACGGGCGTAGAAGTTCAGCCCAAGCAATCCATCGAGACGCTGTCCGCCAAAATTCACTGGGTCAGCGGTGCTGACCATCATGGGATTCAGTTCTGCATCCTGTCCACGAATGGGGCTGACATTGCGGTTATCAAGGCGAACCGAGGCGCTGAGCCAGTCAGCGATGACGATGGCCCCCCATGCGGTAGCCATAAACTGATCCCCGAAAGCGTAATCTGCCGAATTGGTACCAGGACGGATGATCCCTTTAGCCTGGACACCCCAGGAAAGCAGATCATTTTGTCCCAAATAGGTCACACCAGGCATCAGATCAAAGGTACCACTCCCCAATTGCATCGGGTAAGGGAGGCGAATGTTACCGGCTGGCGTGTCATCACGGTTTTCGATGCTACCGGTAGGGAGGCTGACAAAAGCATTGAAGTGGAGTCTGTTTCTTCCAAATTCAGCCACTTTGATCAATGCACCCAGACGGGTGTCGCCAAGACCTGAGGATGCCGTGGAAAACTGGCCACCCATACGGGTCAACAGATCCATATTGTTGGTTACATAATTGCCCATGAGCATCAACGTGATCTTATCAGTCGGGGCATACATGGCACCTAACATATGCATTTGCATGGCCATTTGCTCAGGAACAACCATATAGGATTCCAGAACAGCGGCATTGCTGACTGCATCACTTCCCACCAGATTACCAGACATTGGCATATACATCCAGCGGTAGGAAAACATCAATTCGCCTTTCTTGTGAGTATGGTCTCCCATGACGCCAATGGGAGCATGTCCATCTGGTCGGCTGCCGTTGTATTGCGCGCTGAGGGTGTTTGTGAAAAAAGAGAGCAGAATGATATAAATGATGTGGGTTGATTTCATGATAGGAAGTTTGTGGTAAGGGGTTCTTACCAGTGATATAATAAAGGGTGGATAAATGGGGTGCGGGCAGATCAGAATGTGCACGCAGCTCAGGTCCTCCAAAAAAAAGCGAGGAACTGAATCAGATTATGTATGAAATCAACCGCGTCCGGGTGGACGTAATCTGCGTTCGACGAAGTCGAAATGATAAAAATGCTGTAAAAGAGGATGTTGGGAAGCCTCCAGTTCGGGCAGGACGATCAATTCTTCTAACTGGATAAACCCAATGGCAAAGTCTGACAATTGGACGGGGACCAAATTGGGAGAATCATCCTGTGATTGATTGGCCTGCTTAATCTTCTGTGCCAAATAACATTTCCCATCACACTTCAGGACCGGCTGAGATTTATTGATACAATAGTTCTCAATGATCTGATCCTTCCAGATAAAATACTCAACCACTGGCAGGATCGGCTTCAGCAGGTAGAAGCTGAACACAAGCAGAAGGGATATGGAAGCAAGTGCTTTGATGGAAATACTTTATGACAAAGGTACGGGATTCCTGTTTACCCTACCACGGGAATGACAAAAATCATTTCGGCCTCAGGCCATCATTTCTACCAATAACACCGCACTGCTGCTATTGGTGTTGGCATCCATTCGGTCCAAAGCGATGTCGAGAGGGCTTTTTCCATCGATATCCCGTTTCATGGGGTCTGCTCCATGGCTGAGCAAGGTAGCGGCCATGTCCATTTGCTGACCACTTACTGCGAAATGTAAGGGAGTGCGTGCCCGATACAGACCTGGAGCCTCCACATTCGGATCTGCTCCTGCACGGATGAGGTAATGAAACAACTTATGGTGCTGGTTGTAAACTGACCAATGTAGTGCGCTGAGTCCGCCTCCAGTGGGAATTTGATTGGGGTTGACTCCCCTTTCGATCATTGCGTGAACCACATCCACCGCACCAAAGTAGCTGGCCAGATGAATGCCCGTTTTACCTGCTGCATCACCACCTTTCAACTGATCGTGTACCGACGCACCACGTTTCAGCAACTCCAGGGCGAGATCACTGAGACCATGATCACAGGCAAGCAGAAAAGGCGTCCAACCCTCTTGCTGATCTACGAAGTGTGGATCCGCTCCCATTTCCATCAGCCAACAGGCAAGCTCAACATGGCGGGCATTGATCGCCACCATCAGAGCCGTCCAGGGACGGAAAGGTGTCGTTGAATCGATCTGGGCACCAGACTGGAGCAATAGCTTTACCGCCGCGTGGGAGCCGTATAATCCCGCCAGATGTAAAGGTTTGTTTCCATGTAAATCGGCCAACTCAAGCTGTGCGCCAGATTGCAACAATAAGCGGATCATTGCTGGCTGGTTGGCCCGGACTGCTTCATGCAGCATGGGGCTGCCCATCTCCAGAAATTGATCTGGATTGCCGCCTTGTTGGAGATAATCGACTACTGAAGCCAGGTGGTTGTCATGTATCGCATCTAGCAGGGACATGGCCGTTTCTGTTCAATCAGGGAGAGCAAAATACGGGCCTCTCTAAGAATTGCAAAGCGGAAAATCTTCTTTTCCGCCAGAAAAGTTACAAACCGGCTTTCAATGTGGGAAGATCTGCGCAATCAGGACATGATTCCAGTATGATGCATGAATGACACCTCCGTTTTTTTTTAGGCAAAATGATCCGCTTCAGAGTCCTTCGGAAGGGTATACCCATTGGCCCCTGGTATCCAGATAGCCAATCCGACCATTTTTTGAGACTTGATACAACCCCCGTTCATATTGGATATGCTGAAATTCAGCTGGGGTCAGTTTCCGCCCATGTTTATCCAGGAGGCCATAATATTTTCGAATCAGCACCAGACCTCGCCTGCTTTGATAGGAAATGTGGAAAGGAGACGAGGTGAAAAACCGGAGCTGCTGTCGATTGTAGAGATGAAAATAATGATAGTAATCCGGTTCCCGATAGGCACTGATGTCATAAGACTCGGTTCGATACTGTTGCGGCATGCCTGGTTTCGGCTGGCCAAGCGGAGTCTGTAATTGGATCTGGAAAGGGGACAACCAATGTAGGCGGGTTCTTTCCCGAAACTGCATCGAAAAGCTACTACCGGGATGTTGGAGCCTGCCATCATAAGTCGACCCCCCCTGTCCTCCACATGATGCTGAGTAGGAAGTGGTTGAGGATGAATAATACAAATTGAAACCACGCAGCTTCGCAATTTCCTTTACACCTCTCAATGGAATGTCCCGATCAATCACTTCCTCCCAGATATTCAGATTATGACTTTTTCTGAATTGGAGGCTTTTTCTTTTGGCCACTGCTTCCCGGTAGGCGTCAGTGGCTTTCCAATCCTGCAAACCCTCGAACACCCCGACTCCCCGGCCCGGCGCGCCTCTGGCAAAGTTCAGTGGACGCAGGA
>JBCBZF010000045.1:0-13494 GCA_039815525.1 Bacteroidota bacterium
AGGTCATTCATCGTGGCATTTCGGCTGGGCGGAGCAAGTTCTGTATGGTAGGATTGAGACTTGGACAAAAAAACATCCCGATGCACAGGCACCGGGATGTGATATGTCTACACAAAAGGAACTTAGCCTTTGTGCATCTCAATGATCTCGTTGATATACGGCTGCGTGTACAAACGCTTGCCGGTAGCAGCTTTGATGGCATTGGCCAGGGCACCACCTGCCGGTGGCAGACTTGGTTCACCCAATCCTGTTGGACGCTCCGTGTTTTGCACGAAATGCACCTCCACCTGTGGAGTTTCCTGCATGCGGATCAGACGATAGCGATCAAAGTTATTGGCCTGCGGCTTGCCATTTTCGAACTGGAAGTCTCCATACAGCGCATGACCGATTCCATCGATCACGCCACCCTGGATCTGGTTGATCGCACCAGTCGGATTGATCACAATCCCACAATCCACCGCCACGATCATGCGGGTAACTTTTGGTCGCCCATCTTCCATCACCACTTCGGCTACCTCTGCCACATGCGTATTGTGGCTGTAGTAGGCAGAGAAGCCTTGTGAAACACCAGCCGCGGGCTTGCCCCAATTGGCTTTTTCAGCGGCAAGTTTGATGGTATTGATCATCCGTTGTGGACTGTATTCAATCGAATCATCTTGATTTGCCTTGGCAATCTCCAGCAACTTCAGACGCAATTCAACCGGATCAACCTGCATTTCCTCGGCAATTTCATCGAAGAAAGACTGCTCAGCCGAACCCAGGAAATTGGTGTAAGGCGCACGCCAGGCCCCCGTGGTGATATCACTTTCGAATTTCTGGGTACTGATGGTCAGATTCGGAATGGCAAGCGCCGGGAAGAAGTTCGGAATCAGGCCATACATATTGCTGTTGATGGCCGCTTCCTTGAGATGGTAACCGGTCACTTCGCCATCTTTGATGGCCGCAGCGAGGCGATATTTGATGGCCGGACGATAAATGCCGTCTTCCATGTCATCTTCACGGGAGAAAACCACTTTGACGGGCAGGCCACTTTTATCAGAGATTTCCACTGCTTCCATCGCAAAATCGCCATACAGTCTCCGGCCAAATCCACCGCCCATGCGGGTCATGGACAGATCAACCTGGGCAGGATCACGATCCAGCATTTTGGCAGCACGTCGTGCCGTACCCGCTGGGGTTTGAATCGGTCCCACCATCTCGATTTTGTCAGCGCTTACATGGGCGAAAAAGTTCATTGGCTCCATGCAATTGTGGGGCAAAAAGGGCGAGTGGTAGGTACGCTCGATTACCTTATCTGCCTCACGGGCGGCTTTGTCAAAATCACCGTCCTGACGACGGGTATCAAAGGAATTGCCATCGAGAATGCCAGTCAGGATCTTTTCATGATCCTCAGTGCTTTCCAGTTTGGATGCATCACTCCATTTGGCTTCCAGGGCTTTCTTTCCTTTGAAAGCAGCCCAGGTATTGGAGGCCAAAACGGCTACTTTATCACCAAACTGCAACACCTGACGCACGCCGGTTACCGCTTTCGCTTTGGTATCGTCAACACTTTCCAGTTTCTGTCCGAATGCAGGCGGACGTAAAACGGCGGCATAAACCATGCCTTCACGCTGAACATCCAGTCCGAAAAGTGGCTTCCCGGTGGTAATGCCATCAATGTCTACATTGCCAACATCGGTCCCGATGATGCGGTAGTCTTTGGGATCTTTGAGGCTCACTTCTTCCGGAACTTCCAATTGGGCAGCGGCTACTGCAACTTCTCCATAGCCCAGCTTTTCGCCTTTGCCGTTGGTGATGACGCCTTTAGATGCCTTGCAGCTAGAAGCTTCTACGCCCCACTTTGCGGCAGCGGCCGAAACCAGCATTTGCTTTGCAGCGGCACCGGTTTCGCGCAGCGAATCCCAGCCGTAGCGAATACTCTGGCTCCCGCCCGCCACCTGGCGGTCAAAGTCATTGACGTTCAATTTGCCCTGCTCCACCACGACTTTGTCCCACTCCACATCCAATTCCTCAGCAATGATCATTGGCATGGAGGTTTTCACCCCCTGACCGATCTCCGGATTGGGTGAAACGATGGTAACATAGCCATTGTCAGCGATTTTGAGGAAGGCATTGAATTCCTTGAAATCAAGACTTGATATATCTACGGACGGTTCTACTTTGGCCCGGCAACCCGTCATCAGGTTAAAGCCGATCAGTAAACCTCCGCCGGCCAGTGCACTGTTGCGGAAAAAGGTGCGGCGGCTGATGGTATTTTTTGTCAGTTCTTTCATGATCAGCTCATTTTATCAGCAGCTTTCGCCACCGCTTCTTCGATTCGGTTATAACTGGCACAACGACAAATGTTGCCATTCATGGCGGCACGGATTTCATCTTTGCTGGGCTGTTTGTTGCCTTCAAGGAAAGCCGCCGCAGTCATGATTTGTCCCGCCTGGCAATAGCCACACTGCGGAACGTCTATTTCTTTCCAGGCTTGCTGGACCGGATGATCGCCATTTTCAGACAGACCTTCGATGGTGGTTACTTCTGCGCCTTCGGCAGCAGAAGCGGGAACTGAGCAGCTTCGGACTGCATTGCCGTTGAGATGGACGGTGCAGGCGCCACACTGGGCAATTCCGCAACCGTATTTGGTTCCGACCAGATTGAGTTCATCGCGGAGTACCCACAATAATGGAGTATCGCTTTCGACCTCAACTGTCTTCATTTCGCCGTTTACCTTCAGTGAAAACTGAGCCATGAAAACAATGATTTGGGTGTAATAAGAGTGTCCGAAGTAAGTTAGGTCTTGTGTGTGGTTTTCAAAAGTCCGAATGACGGATATTGCAGGATTGACCAGTGGGGAGAGAGGGGAGAGCGCTGTCCCAAACTTGATTTGGGAGCTTTTCAGAAGAGAAGAGCGAGTCAAAAATTTTCTTACTCTCTCATGGTCCCTTGATATCTCTCGGGACCCGTCCGAGATCCTAACGTCCCGCTTTACGGGAATTCAAAGCGTAGTAGAAATTTTTTCAGACGAAAACGCCTTGTTAGCAGTTTTTTGCCAGTTTACTGAAATAGCTACATACATACTTTTTATACACTCGTGTTAGTTGCTCTCTAAATGCTTCCTCGTCTGAGCCAAATGCCAAATTAAATGCCTCTTGAATCATGGGAAGATGCGTAAATCGTTCAGCATCATTCGCTTCTTTTATAAGTGAAACCGTTGGCCAATTTTTCACATCCCATGTCTCGTACTCATCCCATGCGTCAGATAACGTGCAGAGCAACGCAATTGCAGAACCGCTTTGGAGTAGCAAGATATCAATACCAAATGTATAGCCTTCGGGTTCCAAAATTGGAGCATCGACAAAGTCTAAGGGTGAGAATTTCCCTCTTTCTATGTTGTGCCCAAATCCTCCATAAGATTCAATGAGATCTACATACATATATAATATGTCCCTTATTGCATCCTGGGCTTCTTGATAATTGTCTTCAGTGATATTCATGCTTTCTGACCGCTAAATTGGGGCTACACATAAGTTTAGGATTCTCACTAAAAGTCAAACCCAGTTTTCTCAGCCAATTTCATGACAATTATATTGATATTGGCTTCAGTCATGCCTGTGCAAAATGGGCCTTTTCGCCTTCGATGAAGGTACTGAAAATCCTAAAACAAAAAACCGGAAAGACCTGGGGCCTTTCCGGTACATGAGGATTCACTTCTTACCAATTAATTTTTCGTCTTCAGGATGTCAGCGGGCAGTCCCAGGAAAGGGGCATCCGGCGGCGTGATGATCAACTTAGAGTTTGGCGACTTGGAGATCTCACGATAGGCATCAATGCTGTGGAAGCGCAGAACGTCAATGCTCAGTGATTCAGCCAGTTTTTGGTTGGCTTCGGCCTGAGCGGCGGCTTGCAGTCTTGTGGCATTGGCGCGGCCTTCGGCTTCAATTTCTGTCTTGCGCTTTTGCGCTTCGGCCGCAATGATCTGCGTTTCACGAGCACCTTTGGCTTCGATGATCTGACGCTCTGCCTCGATCTCTTGTTGTTGCTTCACGAATTGCATCCGTTGTGCCTCTTGCTCAGCACGCAGTTTTTCTTCGATGGCGCGGGACAAGTCTGCGGGCAGCTTGATACTCTTCATCATCAGAACGTTTTCGACCGTGATACCCTTTTCTTCAAGGATCTCATTCATGCGGGTACTGATGTCAGCTTCAATCGCAGACCGGGCACCTGAGTGCATGTCCTTGGCCATGAAACGAGCAGAAACGTCAGCCGCAGCAGAGCGAAAAACCGGCATGATGAGACCTTCTTCATAACGGGGGCCAATCTCTTTCAACAAAGTGGGGGCGGATGTGGGATTGACATGATACAGGATAGACATCACTGCCTCAATGGTCAAACCCTCTTTGGAAGGCAGGGAAAAGCTTACTTCCCGGTTGACCGTCTGGATTGGCACTCTGAGGATAACGGAGGTAAAAGGATTAAAGCCACGAGGGCCTTCCATGAGCACATTCTCGTCAATCCGACCAAGCTTACGCTTGACGCCGACTTCGCCCTGGCGAATGATCATACAAGAAGTACCCATGCTGAGGATCATGAGTAATACGATTGTGTGTAGGAACCTGGGTGTTTTCATCGTCATATGTAATAGTATTTATATTGGATTTGGAAGTATTACTATTACAAACGGAAAGGTTGTACGATTGTTAACACGCTTATCCCCGGGATTGACACGCATGATAAATTCCTCTCTGGCAGAAATGCTTTTTCAGCCAGGAGACTTGACAAATATAATTTTACCTATGTGTTATTTGGATTCCTTTGAGGCGACAAGCACCGATTCTAAATCTTCATCAGACCAAATCATCGCTTCAACACAAGGCACGTTCAGGATCGCCATCGAAGCAGGATCGCCCAGATCCAGGCCGATTTGTGCAATCACATCGACCAATTCGTCATACCGAAACAGCTGCCCGTGATACCATCGATTCTCCCATTGCATCAGATCGGTATAGGCTTGGGAAAAGGTCCAGATGTTGTCGCCAATGGTAAACCAGGCGGTCTCTTTGACCAGTTGTACTGGAATTTCGACCAAAGCATACTTGTCGCCATAGCCCATCTCAATGCCCTTAGACCGACCGAGGCTAAAGTAATGCGGTGCCTTCCGGCTAATGCTTTCTCCTTTCCCTTCCAGCACCTGTCGCATATTCGCTTCTGCTTCTGCCCGCTGCAAAAAATACCAATCCGGAAACCAGCGTTTGATCTCCCCTGCCTGCCGACGCTTTTCCAGATCTTCTACAATCACAGTCCGCTCGGATTGCGTGAGGTCACTCAGATTGAGAAATGCCTTTTTGTCTGGAAGATGGTAGTGAAAAATGGAGGCAGGAATGTTGCTTTCCGTCTGTTGTGTCATGGTATAAATGTATAAAAATCAGCGTGTTTCATTGGGCACTGTCACGACCACTTTCCCCACCGTTTTCCCTGACTGAAACAATCGGATGGCCGCTTTCAGATTGTTAAACGTAAACGTGTGGCCAATGTGCGGTGGTGCCAGTTGTAGCATTTGGATTTCTTTCAGCATCTCGTGCATAATATGGGCCTTCTCATAGAGATGAATCAGGTTAAAGGCCATAAACGACTTGTTTTGCTCAATCAGGCTCAGCGTATCCAGGCGCGGCCGATTGAGATAATACCACAGTGCTTTGAGGTAATTGGGTCGATTGCCAGGGGCGGCATATTGTGCGGAACCGTAAGAAACCAGGCGCCCCATAGGCGCCAGAGCGGCAAAACTTTCTTTGAGGATGCGCCCGCCAATGCATTCTAATACGAGATTGAGCTCTCGTCCGGCCAGCGCATGTTTCAGATCTCTGGCAAAATCGCGGCTGCGGACAATGCCCTGATCATATCCCTCAGCTTTCAGCAAGTCTAGCTTTTCTACCCGGCCCACTGTACCGATGGTAAACGCCTGCTTTTGCTTTGCAATGCGATTGGCAAGCAGTCCTACGCCACCCGCTGCACTATGGATCAGAAGCGTTTGTCCCGGCTGCAAGTGGCCCAGCGGAAAGAGAGAATAATAAGCGGTCAGAACCTGTACCAGAAAGGCCGCTCCCTGTTCAAAATTCCAGGTAGCCGGCAATGGCACCACATAACGGTGATCAATATTCAGACAATCTGCATAGCCACCAAAGCGCGTTACGCCCATGATTTTTTCACCTACTTGTACGGAGGAAACATTTTCCCCTACTGCCTCCACTTCACCTGCATATTCAAGACCAGGGACAAAGGAGCCCGGAGGGGTCGCACTGTATAGACCATACATCGCAAAAATATCGGCAAAATTCAGCCCGATGGCTTTGACAGAAATACGAACTTCGTCTGCTCCTGGAGCAGGGATAGATTCATCTTTCAGACGCAATTGGCCGATCGAACCGGCTTTGGGCATACGCCAGACCCGACGAGCAAGTGACATGGATCAGGAATTACGCTGGAAATTATATGGATGAGGATGGGGCTTACGCTGACGATCAGATTCAATGTAACTCATCGCGGTATTGACAGATAGAAAAACATTGCCAGAACCAATTTTCTTCATCAGTTTGCTTCGAACCATGGCATCCCGCACCGGGCCCAGCACACCTGTAAAGTACACGATGCGGCCTTCTGCCTTTTGTTCGTCCAGAAAGTTCTCCAAAGCCAGAATGGCACTGCTGTCCAGGTAGTTGATGACTTTGGCATTGAGAATGATGTGCTTCAATTCAGGCCCTTTTGCACGGATCATTTCATTGAGCTTCGCAAGAAAAACCGGTACATTGGCAAAATACAGTTGGGCATCAAAGCGCATGATCAACACATCCGGCCGGACCTCGACATCTGAGAAACGTTCTACATTACGGAAGATGCCGGTATTGGGTACCCGTCCCAATACCCCAATGTGGGGGCGGGAAATGCGATAAATCACCATGACGAGGGAAAGCAGTACGCCCAACCCAATGCCTTCTTCGATGCCAATTGAAAGAGTCGCAATGAAGGTCGCCATCATGGTAAAGAAGTCGGTTCGGTTCCATTTCCAGAAACGCAGTGCACCCTTTAAATCAATCAGGCTGAAAACCGCCACCATGACAATGGCTGCAAGCACCGAAGTCGGCAGATAGAAAAAGAGTTTGGTCAGAAACAGGAGGGTAATGGTGATAAAAATGGCCGTTACCACAAACGAAAGACCACTTTTGCCGCCTGACTGATGGTTGACGGCAGAGCGTCCAAAGCCGCCGAAGGCGGGATAGATCTGAAAAAACGAGCCAATCATATTGACCAGGCCGATGGCCAGCAATTCCTGATTGGGGCGTACCACGCTGCGGTCGCCATCAGGTCGCAGGGCTTTCCCGATGGCAATGCTTTGCAGAAAGCCTACCAGGCCGATCAAAAAGGCTACCGAAAGCAATTCTTTGGCTTGTTCCATATCCAGTTTGGGCATGGCAAAAGCAGGCAATCCATCAGGCACAGAACCCACAATCGCCACATCCAGCTCCATGCTCCAGACGATCAATATCCCCCCAACCACTGCAATCAGAGAGCCAGGGATAGAACGATGGATCCGGCGTACACTAATAATGATGGCCATGGCCGCAATGCCAATCAGGAAAGCGGGGACATTGATGGCATCAAGTTGTTGGAGTACCTGCCAGATGGTCTCATGAATATAAAAAGTACGCGGTAATTCAAGTCCCAATAAATGTCGCAACTGACTCAAACCGATGATCAGGGCCGCCGCAGAGGTAAAGCCTGACAGGACCGGTTGGGAAAGAAAATTGACCAGAAAGCCAAAGCGCAGAATACCAGCCAGAAACAATACGCCACCGACCAATAAGGCCAGCAAAGCGGCCAGGCCCAGAAACTCTTCACTCCCTGGACGAGCCATTTGGCTGACCGCATTGGCGGTCATGAGAGAAACCAGGGCCACTGGTCCCACCTCCAGAATCTTGGATGTCCCAAAAATTGCATAGAGAAGCAAAGGAACTGTCCCCATATATAAGCCATAAATGGGCGGCATTTCTGCCAGCATGGCGTAGGCCATGCCCTGTGGGATAAACATGATTCCCACGATCAGCCCGGCCATGACGTCATTGGACAGCTCCTTGCGTTGATAAGCAGGCAGCCAGCTTAGGATCGGGATATAGTCTTTGAGTTTCATGACGCTGCAAACCTAATACGAAAGTTTAGCTTTTTCCCTTTTCCATTCCTTAAATCAAATAGTCCATGTATAAATGGTCTGAATCCGAGTCTTGAAGGATGAAATGCACTTTTCGAAGAGAACGTTTGGCAAAGGCAATTCCCCCTCGATCTACGCGTCCAGAAGCAAATCAATTTACCATAAAAAGTATGGAAAAATTGATGTACGGCTTATGACTGATCAGTTCTTTTTGGAAAAAATAAAATATTTCTCCTATTTGCCATGCTATGCGCGAACGTAATGATTGCCATAGATGCTTTTCCCTCTCGCACATTCCTTCCGCGCAGCACCCATTTTTGAAAACATTTATTCACAACAAACATGATCATTTACGGTTATCGTTCGACCCATCTCAATTCGGGTCAGCTACCCAACGCAGATTGTCCTTCCTGTGGAACCAAAGGCTCTGTCGTTACCAGTGTTTTTGGCCGCTATGCACACATTTTCTGGATTCCTCTCTTCCCCATCGGAAAAACCGGTGTGGCCCAGTGCCAGCATTGTAAATATACCATGGAAGACAAAAAGGCCATGAGTGAAGAGATTCAGGCCGGTTATCAGCTTGTCAAAGCTGCAAGCAAAGCACCCAAATGGCATTTTGCCGGCTTGGTCATCATCGCGGGACTGATTGCCTTTGGTGCATATTCCAGTGGGCAAAATGACAAAAACAATCTTATGTATCTCAATGATCCGCAGGTGAATGATGTATACTCCATGAAATTGGATGACAAAGAGTACTCTACCTCAAAAATCATGGAGATCAAAGGGGATTCGGTTTACCTTTCCCAAAACGAATATGTGAGCAATCGTCGCAGGAAGCTGTACAAAATTGACAAGGCAGAAAACTATGGGAATCTGATGTACACCCTCCACAAAGATGAAATCAAATCTCTGTTTGAAGAGGGAACCATCTTCGATATTGACCGGGATTGAGACCATTGAAATTGATATCTGAAAAAGAAAAAAGCTGCCCCTTTCGGAGCAGCTTTTTTGATATCAACATTCAATTGAACTATTCAAAAATGATCTTCTCAGTGATCAGGCCATTTTCAACCTGGGCTTTGAGAAGGTAGACCCCATCGGTGAGGTTGCCGCGCTGGATCTCGTGGCGGAAGGTCCGCAGTCCGGAAGCAGCATATACACGACGACCAGACAGGTCATAAAGCTCTACTTGCAGAATTGGCTGAGAAGCATCCTCCAATTCGATGATCAGACTGTTCTGAGCAGGATTTGGATAAGCTGAGAACGCAACCTGATTGATCGGCTGATCAATGGAAGTGGTATTCAGTACTGAGTCGCGGGCTGGACGCAGGTCCAGTGCAACGGCCATACGAGGCAGCAGGTAGTCCATGATGGTATCTGCGTATCTACGTGCGCGAACCGGATCATTGGGGACCAATGTTTCGAGACATACTTCAACAGAACCAGGAATCGGCGGATTCATCTGCATATCCCATGCTGCGGCATAGAAGGTCTCATTGAACCAGTTCCAGGGAGAACCTTCCTGCGGAACGGTATCCTGAATACCAGTGATACACTCAACCATAGAGTCAGGATAGAAAGGGGTAATGAAGTTCAGCAGTCCGGGGATGCCACCATTCCGTCCATTGACGATTGGGGTCAGGTCATCAGCCCATACCGCGTTTTTGAATACATCATTGATGCCTACGCTATCAGCAATCTCAGTAACACCCAGACCACCAGCAGCAGAACCAATCACGATATCACCGTTGATCGGCTCGATTACGTCAGCAATATTGTATGGTGCAAATGGATCCATGGTGGTGTGAATCCCAACCACGGGAGGTCCACCGTCTACCCAGCTTCTGTCGCCAAGCGCACCACCGATACCAAATACCATCTGTACATCGCTGCTTTCGGTTGGAAAGTTTGGGAAGTTTGATCCAGGAACATCTTCGAGACCATATACACCAGCAGCGGTGACTGTGTCGACAAATGGTTCAGCAGGCGTTACCGAAAAGTCGATAAACTTCGTTTTGAGGATCTCGATGTTTTTGTCCAGGTAGCCAACCGGATAGGAGAGATACGCTCCGGTTCCGGAACCACCCATCACAATTCTGTTGGCATCAATGCCCCAGCCGTTTCCGTTGGCCGCAGTGTTGCGGAAGTAGCGGATACAGGCACGCATGTCCTGAATACCACGGTAAGCAGCTTGCAGCAGCGTTTTTTGCTTGGCGAGTGCATCTCCCAAAGCATTCCAGCCCTGACGATAGGTCGGACAAGCCACAACGTATCCACGCTTGGCCATACGCGTAGCCAATTCCACCAAAATACTGTCAGTCTTAGACCCATAAGGCGTGCCATTGGCAATGGGTGGAAAGAATGTACCTGTGTGTGCAATCAGTACCAACGGACGGTTGGTCGCAGTATCACCCATCGGCTGGTAAACATCCATGACCAGCGGCAAAAGGACCGGAACTGTCGATTGCTGAAGGATAATTGGCAGAATACTGTAGTTCTGGCCGTAGGCAGTGTCGGAGGTCACCGTAACATTGGTGAAAATCTCGTCCAGATAGCGCGTTTGCTGTGCCTGGCTCTGCACCGCAAATGCAGTCAGCACAACGGCCAGTAGTAGAGTTTTGAGTTGCTTCATTTTTTTCTAAGGTTTTGGTTTAGGGTTAAAGCATTTAAATACGCCTTGAATCGTTGATTCTATATGATAAAGCAGGGAAAAGAATCCTTTCTTTTTCCCAAAAATATCCAGATTAAATGTCGTCGATGTCAACGGTAACAGAAAAGTAGCCCATTCGACCAACCGAAGGTCCACCAAAGACCTGGAAGCGTCGATTGTTCAGGAGATTGGAAGCACCCAGTTTAAAGATTGTTTTCCATTTGGGTACCGCCTTGTTCAGCTGTACATCCAACAAATCATAGGTAGGGACAAAACCCGTAAATTGCGGGGAGCCCTCAAACTGGAAGCCCTGAATCCATTTGTAGTTGACGCTGAAACCGATGTTTTTGATGCCAAACCACTCTGCATTGCGGCCAGAAATGCCAATGTTGAATTTATTCTCGGGGGTGTTGTATGCCGGAATAATTGGATCGTCCGTATCGCTATTCAGGATGTTCCAGGTATAGTTACCATTGATGGAGTAGACATTGTCGATGTAATAGTTGCCACCAATTGAAAAGCCCTGCGTCGTAACAACGTCAGTTGCGTTGGCTGCCACGCGAAAGGCCTGAATCGCATTGGGGAAACCATTGAAAAAGCTCACGTCCAGTCCAAGGTTGAAGCCAAGAAAGTCCCGGTAGGTGCTGTAATAATAGTTAGCATCGATGTAGAACTTATTCCAGAAAGTACCACGATATCCAAACTCAATGGTTCGAACCTTTTCAGGCTGCACCGGTGCGACATCGAAGCGCTCCAATAAGGTTGTGTCCAGATTGGCGCTGTTGCGATATTCATCAAAGGAATCCAGGTCAATCAGACTGCTGCGTCCTTCAATGTTTCCAACCAGAATGGCCCGACCTACATTGTAGAAAAGGTACTGATCCGCCAGGGTAGGATTCCGAACCGCAGAACCAAATGAAGCGCGTACCAGGTTCTCATCATTGATGGTCCAGACTGCAGAAGCCGCAACGGAAGTAACAAAATCAAAGTTCTGGTTTTTGTCTACCCGGAAGGTTCCGTTCAGACGCAATTTGTCATTGGCCAGTTTCTTCTCAATGCCGCCATACACCCCAAATTCAAAGTTGCGGATGACGATATCAGTGGTGTCAATCTGAACCTGCCCGTTTGGCAGAATCGTCTCAGTGGTTTCAAATTCCTTGAAGATGGTTCCGTCTGTTTTGGGTGTGTAGAGACGGCCATTCGCACCAACGATAAAATCTGCGAAAGTTGGGGTAAATTTGTATTCTCCGTGCAGATGATACAGTGCAGAGCGGTCAACCAAAAGTGTCCCTCCCCGATTAACCGGCGTGGTGGTGATTTGATTGAACAAAGAATCATAGGCAGCCGTCCCGACCTGGAAGAAGTTATTATCAGCTCTGGCCCGGGCCAGCGAATGCCAAAAGTTTAGGGAATCCTGATTGGCAGCTAAGACCGCATTGGCCTGATCAAAATCGTAAGTAAAGCCATTGTTGATATTGGGAAGTTCTGGAAACCCTTCCAGATTTCTCACCCGGGGATTGATTTGCTGGGTCCAGAAATTCCGGTAGTCGGTGGTCCAGTCGTTGTCATTTTTAGAGGCTTCCTGCAAACGAAAGGCAGTAAAAACAGCATCATAGGTATTCCCGGCATTTTCATGGGTCATATAACTCCGAATGAACCATTTGTCTTTTTGCTGGATTTCCAGACGGTGCTGAAAAAACTGAATGTCTTTGAGGCTGATGCGGTTGTCGCCCTGATACACAGTGGTACCATTGCTGTAGTTGGAAGAAGCGATTAATTCCGTTTCAAGACCCAGCTTGAAATGCAATGCGGCAGCCAGTTTGAGGTTGCGGGTATCATAATCTACCAGATCTACTTCTTCATAGCCAGTCCGATGCCAACGTCCAATACCAGGACGCTGAATCTGTCCATTTGGGCTTAGGTCATTGTTGCGGCCATCAGTGAGGTTTTCATCTCCATAGCGGTTGACCGCATCCCATCCACCAGGGTTGCCGAAAGGCGCACCGCCTTCAACCGACTGCTCAGTCGCGTCAAGATTATCCGCTTCCCAATCATCTGCCGTCAGATAAAAAGCATTGAGCTTGAAAGCGATTCGCTCCACACCATTGATCTCAATGGCTTTGGCGTAGCGCAAGGCCAGTTCCCCCAAATTTCTTTCGCCAGCTTTCACCTGAACCGATAATCCTTTATGAATAAATGGATTTTTGGTTCGCATACTGATCACCCCATTGAAGGCATTCGGACCATAATAGGCAGAACTTGCTCCTTGGATCAACTGCACACTTTCTACATCCAGCTCTGAGGCACCCAAAAAGTTACCCAACGAAAAGTTCAGACCGGGAGACTGGTTATCTACCCCGTCAATGATTTGCAAGGATCTTACCGGAGAGGTGCTGTTGAATCCACGTGTGTTGATGATCCGAAAACCAATACTGGCCGACGTCAGATCCACGCCTTTCATCGCACCCAATCCTTCATAGAAATTGGCCGCCGGCGTTTCCTTGATGGCATTGATTCCCATTTCCTCCACTGAGAGAGTTGACTGCTTTTGCCTTTCCGACATACCCGAAGTTGAACCTACAATATAAACATCTTGAATAGGAGTAATGAATACACGAGTATAACCAAAATTGAGGACAAAGTAGCAGCTTCTAAAAAA
>JBCBZF010000405.1:0-5993 GCA_039815525.1 Bacteroidota bacterium
CATCATGAACCAGGGCAGGATTCTCCGGCAAGCCAGTCCGCTCGCAGCGACCAATGAGCTGGACGGTAAGATCTGGGCCAGAAATATTGCGCCTTCGGAGCTAGACAGTTTTCGGGCAAAAACCCATTTGCTCTCATCCGGATTCAATCCGGATCATAGCTTGAAAATCCGGGTCTTTGCGGACGCACAGCCAGATAAAGATTTCGCTACCGTCCCTCCAGCGTTGGAAGATGTTTACTTCCTCGCCCTGAACCAGCCTGATTTCCAGACGGTCTAGATCGACTTCTTTATCACCTTCAATCCTGCAAACATGTTTGTCCATCTCTTCCTGCATGAGATTCGGTTTTGGCTTCGGAAGCCTGCTGTTTATCTGTATGCATTGGGTTTCCTTGCCGTGGGTTTTATCATGATGGCCGGCAATGCCGGTCTGTTCAACCCCAATCGGGTTGAACATTTTCCACCTCAGTATGTCAATTCACCCTATGCAGTGTATGACTTACTCAAAGATTTTGGTCGTTTTCTGATGTTTTTGGTCCCAGCCGTCATCGGTTTAAGTCTGTACCGGGACTTTCGGGAGAAAAGTCATTTGCTTCACTATAGTTTTCCTATCCCCAAGACCGCATACCTAAGCAGTAAGTTCCTTTCAGCCTATCTGATTACATGCCTGATCGCTCTGATGGTTCCTTGTGGTATGCTGGTGGCGGAATTCCTGCCTGGTCTGCATGATATCGGTCCCCATCGTTTTGATGCGTATCTCGACACGTATCTGGCGGTAATTTTGCCGAATCTGCTGATGTATGGCGTCATGGTCTTTGCGGTCATCATCTGGACCAGAAATATTTATGCGGCTTTCGGGAGTATCATGATTCTGATGATTGTGCAGGGCCTTGTCTCCAAGGCATTTGCCAACCAGCCGGAATGGATGCTTATGCTCGACCCTTTCGCAGACTTTGCGGTGGGATATGAGACACAATCATGGACACTTGCTGAACGAAATGAATGGCGCATCCCTATGAAGGGCTGGGTGAGCAACAATCGCGCATTATGGTTGGGGATTAGTCTTATTTTGGGTGTCCTCGGCTATGCCCGTTTTCATTTTCACGCATTTGGATTTCAATGGAGAAATAAGCGAAAAGCTGGCAGGAAAGTGATCAAGCATGATTATTCCCTTCCGGCTGACATCTCATTTCCCGCCGTCACCTATGAATTTCAACTCCGACATCATCTCAAAAGTCTTTGGTATGGTACGCGCTTCCATTTGGGTTTCATTCTCCGCAATCGCATGTTTTGGCTGCTGACCGGACTGGCCATGCTGACCGTCTGGTTTTTCATCCGGCAGGTAACGGTCAACAATGAGATCGCCTTACTCCCGGTAACCCGGATGATGCTCAGTATCCCCGCATTCTTTTTCACATCGATCGTTACCTTACTTACATTTCTTGTCAGCGGTATGCTCGCCCATCGCGCCCGCAAAGCAGGCATTGCGCCGCTCGATGACATCAATCCGATTCCAGAATGGGTCATGCTGGGCGCACAAACTAC
This sequence comes from Bacteroidota bacterium, assembly GCA_039815525.1. Taxonomy (GTDB): domain Bacteria; phylum Bacteroidota; class Bacteroidia; order J057; family J057; genus JBCAWW01. Next base: position 1,543 of record JBCBZF010000405.1, read on the forward strand.
CGCCCTCTTCCTCATGCAACTGATTCTACTGGCAGGGTTGGTTATGGTGGGAATCAGTATTCAGCTGGCCGCAGGCTACTTTCAACCGGAATTGTCTTTGTACTTGTTTCATATACTCCTGATCATTTTTCCCACGCTGGCAATCTGGGGATTGGCAGCAACCCTGGTGCATAATTTTATTCCCAATCTTTATCTGGCTGTATTTCTGCTATTGGCGGCCTGGGTTGGTTTTATGGGATTGCCCCAAATGGGAATCCATACCCGCCTGCTCAATTTCAATGGAGATACCTGGCTGGACTACTCTGATCTGAATGGCTATGGAAGTCAATTACCAGCTTTTTTTCTGGTCAAGACCTATTGGTTCCTACTTTCCGGATTGGGTTGGATTCTCGCCCTGCTATTGTATAAACGAGGTCAGATTTCACGATGGCAGGAACATTTTTACCATGCAAAAAAACGACTTTCGCCTTCTCTTATCCGTTTATGCCTCGTATTGCTGTTGAGCGTATGCGTGTCTGGTTTTTATATCTGGCAGGGAGAGCAAAAGATTGTCTCCTTCACCTCCAATGATCAAAAAGCAGGCGCAGCCGCTTATCAGGAACTCTTTGGTCGTTTTCAGGATGCACCTCAACCCCGGATCGCCAGTCTGGATCTCGCTTTGGATTTTTATCCTTCTGAGAATCGATTTTCAGCGACCGGAAGCTATCAACTGATCAATCAAACCACCATTCCCATTGATACCTTACTGATTCGCAGTGGCTTTGATGAAGAAAGCAGCATCGATATTCAGGCAAACAATCATTTGATCATTGTTTTGCCTGAAATGAAAAGCAGTTTATATGCGCTGCAAAAGCCACTTCTGCCAGGGGACAGCATTCAAATGAATTTCAGCATACAAAGCATAGCCAACAGCCTTTTTCAGCGCAACAACAATATCCTGCACAATGCCAGTTTCATCATATCCGACATACTCCCACGCATTGGTTTCAATCCAAAATTGCGGACCCGGGAAATGCCAGATAGTCTGTCCCGCCTTCAGCATTACCAGGGTAATGATGCCGATTGGATACGATTTCAGGCAACCCTGAGCACTGCCAGTGATCAAATGGCCTTTGCGCCCGGACATCTTCTCAAACAATGGACTGAGGAAGGACGAAACTATTTCACCTATCAAAGCCCGGTTCCGATCAAATTCAGTCTGGGCTTTTTATCCGGAACCTTTGCGAAACATACTGAAAACTGGCAAGGGATGACATTGGAAGTCTACCATCATCCGATGCATGAAGAATCCCTCCCCAATATGATGAGTGGACTCAAGGCCGCCTTACAGCACTTTGACCGTTCTGCCTACCCATTTTCCGAAATCCGACTGGTCCCATTTCCACAATCACGGGGCACCTTTGCCACCGCTTTCGCCAACCTGATGCCGGTCTCTGAAATCCGATTCATTGCTGACAATCGCGTAGAAGAAGGAAAAATTGATCTGGGATTTTATGTCATCGCCCATGAACTCGGGCATCATTGGTGGGGCAACCTCCTCATGCCGGCGGATGCCCCCGGCGCGCTGATGCTGACCGAAAGCATCACGGAATACCATTCTCTCAATATCTATGCGGATGCCTATGGCGAAGCTGAGGCCCTACAATTCGCCAGGAAGCAGCGAATCCGTTACTTGCGGGGTCGCTCAGCTACCACCAAGGAAGAGCCGCCGCTGGCCGAGGTCAAATCCTTTCAACAATACCTGGCCTATGGAAAAGGAAGTCTGGTTTTGCGCAGTCTCGCCCACCGCCTGGGGCGGGATACATTGGATCAGCTTTTGCAAAGGTTTCGGGAACAACATCCGGGACCGCCTTATCCACTGGCGACAGACTTACTGAGCTTTTTTCACCAAAGCTGCCCGGATTCATTGCAAAATTGGCTCAGCGAGAGATTCGAGCAGGTGGGTTTATACGATATCCGCTTGAATGATGCGAAACTGGAAGGATCAGAATTGGTGTGTGATGTCTTTTTCAGTAAAAGCGATGGGATGGCTGACTCGATTGCGACTGATTGGCTGGAGGTAGCTTTGTACAATGATCAAGGTGAACAAATTGCGCTTCAGGAATTCAGGATATCCCCCGGCCAAAATATGATTCGCTTCCCTACCGAGGCCAAACCAGCAAGAGCTGTCCTGGATCCACAGCTGTATTTTATTGAGAAAAATGTAGACAACAACAGTTGGGATGTTCCATAAAAAAGGGGACAGCCCAGTGGCCATCCCCATCATTGAAAATACAGGATACAGGCAATTCCTCAATTTCGTTTGATGCGGGTCCCGCCACTACGCGGAGCGGAACGTGTTGGTGTGGATCGCTTAAGGGTGCTGCTTCTGCTCACAGAACTGGCTGGGCGAGAAACAGACGTCTGTCTGGAAGTCGAGGGGTGCCTTGATATGTTAGCAGATCTTCCGGACCGGGAAGTCGTTGAGGAAGAAGAACTGGTCCGGGAAATACGATTTGAACGACTGCTGCGTGCAGGTGTGTGTGATGCTTCGGATGGCCGGGATGAAGTAGATGGAGAGGTATTGGAAGATGTTGCGGTAGCACGCGGATTGGGTCGAATAGAGAAGCCGGAATTTGTGGTCTTCTTTCTGGTTTTTTTTGTCCGACTGGATTGAGAGGAGGAAGGCTTTGCAGGAGAAACAGAAGCTTCTCCTGTTTGCGTCCGATGGGACCGTTTTTTCTTTTTGACTTGAGGACGGGAATTACTGGAACCGACATCCGGTGAAACTGTAGCAGGGCGTCCCATGCTTGATGTTGATTCTGAAACGGATGTGGCCCCCGGACCGGGTTTATCGCAAACAGTGGCTTTCCGGACCGGGTGCAGACCGGCTTCATCGGTACGCATTGGCCTGATCAAAACGGTCCGCCCGGGCGATTTCATTGTCCTGCGATTGCTCATCTCATCACCTCCATATTTCTTTTGTAGCTTTCCCAGACTGGCCGGACCACGCGGTGCAGAAGGGAAAGAATGATGATCAATCTGGTAACCAGCAGTTTGTAGCATTGCCCCACCAAAACTTCCTTGATTGGGCTGAAACGCAGTACGGCGCTTATTGACCAAATCTCCTTCCCGTCTTTCACGCAGGCTCAAAATCCGCTTTTGTATGTCGGTGCGGGCTTTGAGTTTTTCTCGTAGGTAATCCTCTCGCTGATCCGCGTCCAGCTCGCATACATCTGGCGGAAGCTGACTGCAATCCAAACCACCAACATTGACAAACCCACAACGCCAGGCATCAACCAGATCCCAACGTGGATTGTCATAAAGGGGATATGCTTTCACAATGGTACGTACACACAGCCAGGAGGGACCATAAGGACCATATCCGTAGTTGTCAAGCCAGGCTTGCTGGGCGAGACAATCAGGACCATACGGCCCATAAGGAACGTAGGTAGCATTCAATGCAGCATTCAGCTGACAAATGGCAGGATCAAAACTACTTTGATAAAATCGGGGCTGACTGCCTGGTTGCAGCGCGGTATAGGTGCCATTGCCTCGCGCTGCGGCATCATACCAACCCTGCCGTACACCATCATTGTAATGCCCAAAGAAGATGGTATTGACTTCAATGTCCATGGTCTGCGCCTGATCAATCACCAGCATGGGATCTACCGGCCCACGATGAAAAGACTTTTGGCCTGCAATCACAATCATGCGTAGATCATGCTCGCCCCGGCTCCATTTCAACCCATTGACAGCAACTTGCAGACCTGCGCCAGGAAAAGCTTTTTTCCCTTTTCGTCCCAGCTGGTAAAGTTGGTTGGCAATGAGGTCTACGTCTCGCGAAAAGGGTGTGAGCATCCGGGTAAAACCGGTGTAGGGGCCCGCTTTCTTATTGCCATACTCAATCAGTGCAATCTCCAGAATTGGCATTGGTCCGTCAGTGAACTGAGCCATGGTTTCATCAATCACCAACCAGAATTCTGCTCTGGCTTGCTCAAGTACTTCTTGCATGGGCTTACTGGTATCCAGTACCAGTGCAATTTGGATTTTCTCCTGCGAACTGGTCCAACTAGTCGGATATTCAGGAGAGGATGCCGATCCCGAGACCAGGGCATGTGTCTGGCTAATCAGGTAGCCATTGCTACAGCCTGCAAAAATCAATAGCAGGCAGGCCCAAAATGGGTAAATTGCTTTCATAAAAGAGACTTTGTGGAGTGGAACAAAGTCTTCCGGTGGTTGCGTCAGGAATACATCAAAGGTAGAACAGAGATTGGCAGTTTCCTTCTGAAAATAGGCAGACGTGTGATTCTAACATAGGATCGTGCAGGGAAAATGAATAAGTGTGTCAGCTGGAAAAAAGTGCTGCCACAATCTCATACCATTCCTCCTGCAGACTGCTTTGACAAGATGGTTTTCCCGCACGTTTGTACCAATAATTTGCATTCCAATTATCGCCTTCCTTGCGGTGC
>JBCBZF010001118.1:0-2328 GCA_039815525.1 Bacteroidota bacterium
GCCTGAGGCGAAGTTGCAACTACAAGCAATCCGTTCAGACGCTACGCATCCCTTTACAACTCAAGCCAGCGATCTCCTGCAAAGCATGCCTGAATAGGCTCTTTCTGGTCAGGGATTTACCAGAAAAACACCCTTCATACTGACCGCATGGCCCGGCATGGTGCAAACAAACTGATACGTTCCACTTTTTTCAGGTGCGATAAAGTAGATCGTTTCTGCACTTTCAGGTTCCAGCAGAATGGTATGAAACAAGACCTTATCACTTTGCGGTACAAAAGATTGATTGGGGCCTGAAATCCCCATATCAATGGCGGCCTGCGCCAATTCATCCGCTCTACCGGGTTCCACAATCAACAGATTGTGCTGCATATCGTCGTTGTTGTTGAAGTTCAATTGAACCTTGCTACCGGCTTTCACCTTAATTTCCGCCACATCATATTTCATTCCGGGGATCGTGCCCACATTGATAACCTGATCAGGCTTTCCCCAAGCTGAGGGCATACTGGTGATATGCTTGGTAGAGGAACTTTCGGATGCAGCCTGCGCCGCAGTAAGTGAAGCGGTGGTTTCACCTCCGCCAGGAATTCGGTTGAGGGTGTAGTAGCCAAAATCGTTTTGCAGGAAATCACCACTTTGACTGCGCATCCCTTTTAGCTTGACTTCATGCACATAGCCCGTTTTCCGCCCATTCATGGTCAGGCTGATCCGCATCCCATCGCTGGATACTTTTGCGCTGGAAATGGGGCAGCTACTGGCATCCTGAATGGGACTTCCGTAATTGTGATGGTATTTGTAAGTAAAAGCCTGAACCTGGTAGCTGCCAGGGTTCTCTGCGATTTTTTCGACGAACAGGCTTTGTCATTTCCAGCTCAAACCCATCTGATGTGGCCCGTATCGCTTTGATCTCAAAGGGTGTTTGACCATTCCAGACCAGTCTTTGGATGCCAAAGGGCGCCTTTCCGGTTGATGACCAACCACGATTGGTCATGCCCACAAACATGGTCCCATCCTTGCCCCACAACAACCGCAGTACACCAGAAGAGAATCCATCCATGAAGGGAAAACAAGCCCCCTGGTACACCCCATCAACCTTTTCCAGGAACATCCGCATGACTTTACTTTGCCCCTGGTCTCCGACAAAGTACTGTCCGGAGAACGGTCCAAATTTCCCTTCGGAGTTATCCTGAAGGATATCTGAGGTAGAGATCCCCATGATACCATGTGGAAACCATACGGCCGGGGCTTTTACCCCTTTGATATTTTGTCCAGCCTGGAAGAGTCCGCCAAGCGAATCCGTGATGGCCATACGGCTGACCTTAACTGGTGTATTCTCAGCCCACTTCAAGCCATCTGGATGACCAACAAAATCGCCAGACTCAACATGGGTGATCCGACCAGAGCCAACCCAGTCGCCCTGATTGTCAGCGTAAAACACATCTCCTTTCGCATTCACATTGAAGCCAGCCGGAGACCGCATCCCGGTTGCCATGGGGACCAATTCACCTTCCGGACTGATTTGCATCATCCATCCACGCCATTTGACCAAAGAAGCACCACGACCTACCCAGGATAGATTGAGCGTAATCAGCATATTTCCATTGGGCAAAAACTTCGGCCCATAGGAATAGTCATGATAGTTGCCTGACAATGGCCAGTTGACCACCGTTTCATACACATCCGCCTTACCATCCCCATCTTCGTCTTTTAAGTGGGTCAGTTCTCCTCTCTGCGTAAGGTAGATTTCATTCTGATTGACTGCAAGGCCAAGAGGTTCATGCAGTCCTCGTGCAAAGCGCACAAAATCCTGGCGGGAAGGATTGTCAAGATAGGGATCGCGGATGGTCCATACCTCTCCCCTTCGGGTAGAAACCGCAAGTCGGCCATCGTCAAACAAATCCATGCCACCTACTTCCAGACTGATCCCTTCAGGAATGGTGATACCTTGGATTGAGTAAGCGTTCTGACCAAAGCCCAGCTGAGTTGTCAGGCCAGCAATTAAGAACAGACAGATATATAATAAACGCATGAGGTCGGATTTACCAGATGAGAGAATAGCTGATGGTTTCGCCTGAAGAAAGCGGGACGTACATATCGTGTCCACCTTCCCGGCTGTTTTGAATCACTGGTTTCCCAGTGGAAACATGTAGAAAAAGTTGCATATCGTTGATCCCATAATGTCCATCACCGATAGCTTGAATCGGTCCGCCGCCAGCGACAAAGGCCAATATTTTCCCTTCTCCTCGCCACTGGAGATTTCTTTGCCAGCCTCTTTGATCAGGCAGTGGACTGTATTTATCGAGGATTTCCCCTCCGGCAAATACATATCGA
>JBCBZF010000097.1:0-10567 GCA_039815525.1 Bacteroidota bacterium
CCAGCGACGGATTCGGGAGAAAAGATGGCTGGAAATTTGGCCGAAGTTACAACTTGCCTGAGGCCACGGCATACCCTGGCTACAATTTTGTCCGTAGGTAGCGGGTAAATACCTTCTTGACAATTTCAGAATAGGTCGGATATGAAAAGATCGTATAAATGAAGTCTTCAGGTTTGATGTTGTGCCGCATCACCAGGGTGATCAACTGGGTCCATTCTCCGGCATGTGCACCAATCGCATCCGCGCCAAGCACTTGATCATTTTCGCCGAAAATCACCTTGAGAAAACCAGTCGTTTTCTGATCAGTCAAAAAACGGTCCACGGTGGCATTCACTTTGAAGACCTGAATTTTGTCCCCGTATCTTTTACGGGCTTCTCTTTCAGACATGCCCACATGTGCGATCTCAGGATCTGTGAAAATGCCCCAGGGCAGGATACTTAAATCATTGACGATGCGGTTTCCATGCTGAATATTGTCCACACAGATGTTGGCCTGATGAGCAGCAACGTGGGTGAATTTTTGGGGCGTGGTGACATCACCACAGGCATAAATATTTGGCGTGGTTGTCTGCATAAATTCATTGACCACAATTCCTCTGCTGTCATATTCCACACCAGCCTTTTCCAAATCCATTCCAGCAGTGTTTGGTTTGCGGCCGACAGTGAGGAAGATCTTTTCTACCGCCAGAAATTTTTCTTCCCCATCCTGCTCATACAACACGACATCATTTTCGGCCTCTTGCCTGAATCCTAGAATGCTGGTTCGGGCATGGCTCTGCAAGCCTTCTTTTTTCAATTGATCCAGAATCACGTCCGCCACTTCATCATCCAGCACTTTGAGAATCCGATGATTGCGGTCAAAAATATGGACTTCGGTTCCCAGGCGGGCCAAGGATTGGCCGATCTCTGCCGCAATGATGCCTCCACCAATAAAGGCAATTGATTTTGGTTGTTTGCGGAGATCCCAGAAGTTTTCATTGTGCAAAAAATCGATTTGCTCACTACCGGGGAGACCCAGCATGCGTGGGGCAGAACCCGTACAGATAACCACATGCTTCGTTTTCAAAACATCCGGGCCAATCTGAACCGTGTGGGCATCTAAAAACTTCGCTCCATCACTGTGCACATAGGTATCAATCCCCTGCTTGATCCAAACTTCGGGCTTTTCGTGCGCATAAATTCCCTGCACAATCCGATCAACCGATTCCATCACCGCGGCAAAACTGATGTTCTCAGCCTCCATCTCCGGCAGACCATATTTTGGAAAATCGTGCAAAGCATGGAGTTGCTTGGTACTCTGGATCAGCGCTTTGGAAGGGACACAGCCAGAGTGAGTACATTCCCCTCCAATCTTATGTTTTTCAAGCATGGCCACTTTCAGGCCGCGACGATTGGCGGTGGTCGCTACAACCAGCCCACCAGAGCCTGCACCAACTACAATCAGATCATAGGAAGAATTCATGGAAGGAAAAGCTTACGTGGTCTTGAATTTCTTACGCCAATTAGCGGCTAGTCCGTAGAAACGACAAGTAAAAGCTTCATGTACAGTTTAGCAACCACATTGTGCTTTCTGAAGGGGAAACGGGCCTTTCATTTTCTCAAGACCACGGATTTCCCAAACCAAAAAAATCAAAAATCAACCACTTACGGAACAATTTATACCTCTGACTATCAGGGACTATGAGGCCAAAGTGATTTTCCCTATTTTTTGAAAGATCCATATACACAAACTTAATTTTTCAAGAATGGGAGAGAGCACGACAACCACCAAGGCTACGGCAAAAGTCATGAAGAGGTCGGGCCACGCAATTGAACCTTTTGACTTTTCACTTCCGCCAACCAAAGCTTCGGGCAATAAAATTTTGTCCCGTATCCTGAGTCGAACCCGATTCAGGCGACTGGATGGGATCATCAAAGCCTATTCGCCGACCTTGCGACAACGCATCATGGAAGCTTCAGCTGGTGGCACCAAAGCAGCGCCGGCATGGGCGCACAGTTCATGGATGCAGCTCAAAAAGGCCTGTAATGAAATGTCTCAGGTTCGCATCAACGAAGGCTGGCGATGCTACCACGCTGCCGTTCGATCTGAAACCAAGGGACTCAGTGAATTGGAGATCGACATCAAGGCCAAACAACTGATGATGGAAGCCACAAAGTTGAAAAAATGGCGCAAAGAAGCGGTTTTAGCCCTGATCTCAGAACCCACCAATCCCAGTTTACCCAAAAAGCCATTGAGTCCGGAAGAATTGGCTGCGGGCATGAAAATTCGGGACGAACAATACGAAGGCAAATACTTCAAACAACGCCTTCTGAAAAACCAGCTTTTTGCATTGGCGATGGTGCTGATCCTGGTTGGTGTCGGACTGATGCTCACCTTCGGCGTCTGGCCAATGGACATGGACCTGAGCAAGGTTAAACCAGCCTACACCAGTGTCATGGCACTGGGCGAGGTAAGCGACAGCATTCAGGCGTTTAACAGCAAGCTGCCAGCACCTGCCAGCATGACCGATAGTACGTCCCGTGTCGCTTTTGCCAAGCTGGCGAATGAATTCGGACAGCTGAGCCGGAGCTTTGGGCTAAAGTCCAATGCAGCCTTAACAGCAATTGAACCTTTTGCAGAGAAGGCCACAGGAGACAGCTCTACCGCAGGTATGATCTGGCGGGTAATTCTGTTTGGCTTATTGGGTGGCATCATCAGTGCGATCTTTACCTTCCGGGGATCCTCCATGCATTCAGATTCACCCGAATTGATCACCGACTGGTATTTTACCGCCATTCGGATCACGGTTGCAGCCGGTTCAGCCCTCGCCATCTACACTTTCCTCAATGCCGATTTGTGGGACAAAGTCTTTTCAGTGGCGCTGGGTGATATCGCACCAGCCACCATCTATGCGATTTCCATTGTCGCTGGCTTCAGTGAGCGATTGTTGGTGCAGGCAGTCGATAAGATTGTCGGCAAGCAAGCTGGCAAACCTGATCCGGATGGAGCAGGAGCAGCTGGTTGATTCCAGGTACATAAAAATACATGAGTCATCCCGAATTTTGGATGACTCATGTTCCTTCTTACATTTTGTACATCAGGTACTAGCGCACGCTGATTTTTTTGCTCTCCACCCCACTTTGGGTTTCGATCTGAACAATGTACAATCCTGCCGTCAAGCCGGACAGGCGAACTTTATGTTCCTGATTTCCGGCTGCAAGCGTCAGTGATTGTTCAAGAATTACTTTCCCCTGCAGGTCCAGAACCTTCAGAACGGCTGGTTGTGCAGCATCAATACCGTTCAATGTTTCTAAAGCAAGATGCGTACGATCAAAGCTTTGGACATTGAAGCCGATACCTGACTGTGTTTCTCCCGGTGCAAGGCGCAGATCACTCGGTGGGCAAGGCAAACAAGAGACTTGTTGCCCTTTGAAGTAATACTGATCAACGCAGAAATCCCTGGAATCGGAAGCAATTTCACTTAAAATCACGGCACCACTTGCATCCAGCCCAACCAACTGAACGGTAATTTCATAATCCCCGCAGGAAGTAATCGGTGAGATCCAAAAATCAAATGGCAGGGTCGTAGGAGACTGAGCTGAACCAAAGTCGATCACCACACCACTCTTCCGAAGTGTCCAGTTGAACTGGATGGAAGCGACACTTGGTCCAAAGCTGGACGCGAGCGCAAAGAACTGGAAATCATTGGTTGGCCCGAGGCGGAAATAGCTCAACGCCTGTACGTTCATGGCTGAGGCGGACTGAAGCCCCATCCCCAAAAGCAAAAAAAGAAGGCTGGTTTTGAATAGTGTTTTCATCAAAATTTGTGTTTATAAGGTGATTGAATGCTTAATGATCGAAGCTACTTCACCTCACCTTCATTTTGAGGTTCAACTTTGTGGATGGTGGGTTTGATTCAATAAATGGCAGCAGAGAGTAAATGGATTGCGAAATTTCCTAACTTCGAAATAAAATAAACATCGTGGAGGCTTTGTGGAATGCTACCGTTTACCCACATCTTCTTTGCTCGGTAAAGTTTCCAGGCAAGATCTTTTCAAAATCGTCGATTAGCGGCTGGAGACATCCCTTTCGTGCAATCGCCCCTTCTAAGGGGCTAACGAGGCCCTGCCTCCCGATTCAATCGGAATTGAAGGGGGTGCCAGGTAGAAGTGGGATGTAATATATTGGCAATCAAATTCTTAAATACGCATGACTACTAAAGCACTTATGGGTAAACCATAGTTGTGGAATGAGATGACACATATTGTCACACTGAAAAAGATCATGTACCACTTCAGCTTTTTCATGGTTTTCCTCTTGATTGCCAATGCATCTTTTGCGCAAAAAAGTCATGAGGGATTTCATAACAACACACGTAAGAAGCATTACATTCCCCTTGACCTCATGGATGGCATTCGGGTACTCAATGAAGTGTGGCCAGATTCTACCCATCAGGCTGTTCAGGTAATGTCAGAATCTGACTTCAGCGGGACGGCTCATTTTGGCATTGGCTTATGGATCCGCAATCATTGGGGGCTCTGGGGTGGTTCGCGATTGGCCAAATATTTCAAAAACCTTGGGGTTCATCATCCGGATGATATGTCAGGCATTATTCTCACCAGCTATCATCGCCAGCTAAAGGGTGAAGAGATTCGGCTGGACCAACAAATTCGCTCCTATCAGTCTTACTGGACCGCAATGAAGGAGCCCCATCGCAGACAGTACCCAACCGGTGTCAGGAAGCTGGATTTCACAACCAGGATGCTTTATCAATTCAATCAGAATACAGAATGGGGCTGCGTATTTGTCAGTGATGAGACAAGTGATGGCCTGCAGTGGATATATGATGCTCGTTTTGGTTGGCAACAGGTCAATGCACAGGAGCTGGCTATCCTACAGGAACCGGAAACACGCTATCAGAATGTGAAGCAATTATTTGGGAGTAAGGATTGATCTGATTACGGGGGAGGATGCGGATCATGCCAATCCTTGATGCTGATTTTCCGTATAGGAGAATGAATCGTGAAAACAATCAGTCAGAAACCCATGCTTCTTATCCTGGACGTGGATGAAACCCTGATCCATGCCACCAAAATGCCCCTGGCACAGCCGGCAGACTTTCATATCGCTGACTTCCATGTGTACCAAAGACCATATCTGGTCGAGTTCATTCGGCAACTACACGTTCATTATACCCTTGCGATCTGGTCCTCTGCTTCAGATGCGTATGTAGAAGCTGTTATTGGGGAAATCATGCCAAAAGATGTCGAATTGGCTTTTGTTTGGGGCAGAAGTCGCTGTACCTATCGTCGCAGTATGAAGACCGATCTGTACGGTCATTTCAGTGAGCCGGATCGCTATGTAAAACCGCTTAAAAAACTCAAGCGTTTGGGCTATCCTTTAGAACGAATGCTCATCGTAGATGATTCTCCCCATAAATCGGCCGCTAATTATGGCAATGCCATTTACCCGAAAAAATTTCTCGGTGATCCGGCGGATGATGAATTACTGTATCTCGCCTCCTATCTTCTCCGCTTGAAGGACGAAGCAAATGTCCGCTTAATCGAAAAGCGGAATTGGAGAAAGGAAATTGAATAAAATTCCTCATGCGCATCATCTCCAAATTCAAGGATTATTATGATGGTGTCCAGGCAATGGGCATGGATCAGGAGTTGGTGTATCAGCGCTTTACCGAAGCGCTGACAATGACGCTGCCAGAGTCTTATGAGAATTTGGTTGAGGAGTTGGTAAAATGTGAACCAGCAGTCGTCTGGGAAACCATGGATCAAGCGCGGGGCTATTCGCTCCATCCACCACTTGCTGACATGCAATGTATCAGTATCGGTTTTTGTGGAAAAGTCTACCCTGGCATACGTTTCCGACACTTCCGCAATCATCAGGTCTTCAAGCAGGATATTGCCTTTGAGCCCACTTTTGCCTGGGAACAAATCAATCAGCTGACCAATGGCCCCCATCCGCCATTTTCCCGTTTTTACAAAACAGAAGACAAGGCAAAAAAGGAGCTTGCAACCTATTTTCAGAATCCACTCTTTCAACAGGACTACACGGAATTGTTCCAACGCATTGAAGCACCCGTCTTTATTGCTCAGGACAAACAAATCAGGTACTGGCAATCCAACAATGTGCCCTTGGCACTCATCAAAAATCCATGCTTAAAGGAATTACAATTTTACCGTCTCTTCGATGCCTGGCAATGCTTTCAGGAACTGAGCCGGTTTTTGGGTGGAGTACTTGGAAAGCCTGATACGCTTGACAGCCCACTCAGCGAAAAGGACAACGTCCAGCGACTCGGCTTTGATGAAAAATATGGTTTTCGAAAACGGCCGGGTGGAAAAAAGCGGAAGAAGAAATAAGGCAAGCTCTCTGGTATAGAAACAATTCACCTTCAGGCACATCCACGGCATTAATTCATTATATTGAATCATGATTGTTCCTGCTATAAGGGAGCAAAAAAGCATTGTCAGGGCCATCATTTCTCTTCTGATTGACGAATACCTGCCCAATCCAGTGCTTTCCATTAAGGACCTACTACGATGAACTTCTCCAAACTTATCCTTTGCCTGATCATGGTATCAGCACTTTTATCAGCTCAAGCCCAATCATTGCCCATTGATTTTGAGAATACCATCACAACCGCTGATTTCACGGATTTTGATGGTGGAACCGCAAGCGTCATCGCCAATCCGCAGGTAACCGGACTCAACACCAGTGCAAGCGTCGCGCAGATTGTGAGAAATGGTGGGCAGGTTTGGGCGGGGAGCAAAATCGATCTGGCGGCTCCGCTTGACTTTTCCAGTCAGACCCAAATTTCGATGAAAGTCTTCACCACCGCTCCGGTAGGAACCACCGTAAAGTTTAAACTGGAAGGCAATGGCTCGACCGAACTGGATGTCCCGACCACGGTTTCAAATGAATGGGAAATCCTCACCTGGGATTTTACCGGAGAACCGATGAATTTTAATTCACTGGTGTTCATGTTTGACTTTGGTAAGCTCGGGGATAGCTCGCAGAACTCTACTTTCCTGTTTGACGACATTGTTCAGATCAACAATGGTATCCAACTCGATCTGCCGGTTGATTTTGAAAACAATACCGTCAATTACTATGTACAGGACTTTGGGGGCAATATTTCGAGATTGGTCAGCGATCCCACCAATCCGAACAATCAGGTCATCCGTAGCATCAAAACCGGAGGTGCTGTCAGCTGGGCTGGCACCACCATCGGCACCAATGCCGGATTCATCAGCAATATTCCATTGTCTTTGACCGAGTCAAACATGACGGTCAGAGTCTGGTCCCCTGCGGCTGGCATCCCCATCCGTCTCAAAGTCGAAGACGCCAATGATCCCACGCACACCTGCGAAACAGAAACCCTCACCACCGTCGCCGGAGAGTGGGAAGTCCTGACCTTCGATTTTCTGAATGAAGCGCCCGGAACCGCGCAACTAAGTCTTGGTTTGAACATGGGTTGGACTTACAATATGGCCTCGATCTTTTTCAATTTTGGAACCGATGGGGCCGTAGCCGGAGAGCAAACCTATTATTTCGATGATGTCGCCTTTGGAGATGTTGCGCTCGGGGTGGATGATCAGATAATCGCTGGCCTCAGTGCATTCCCTAATCCGGGGCGTTCTCATTGGACCATTCAGTCAGCGTCTCAGCCAATTTCCGTTGTTGAGTTGTTTGATGTGCAGGGAAGACAGATTTTGTCGATGAAACCAGAAACCCGGACAATCACTTTCCCAACGCCGGAGCAAAGGGGCATCTACTTCGCAAAAGTGACGGTTCAGGAAGGATTCAGGACCTTCAGGCTGGTCAAGGAATAACCCATCATAAGTCTTCAGGATTTTTTTTCTTTCATCCCCACCTTATCCTTATGCCCCGTTTCAAAAAAATCTTCCTATCTGTATTGGGTGTCCTCGTCCTGCTGGTCCTCGTCCTTTGGCTGAGAAAAGATACGCTCATGAAAAAAGGGGCGGCCCAATACTTCGCTGATAAGGAGCAAGCATCATTGGATCAGCCTTTTCGCGGCATCGAAACCCCGGATGGTCAGATATCCGATCTGTTTCCAATTCAATCGACGGGCGTTTCTACCGAACCGGTCATAGCAGCGGCAGAACATTTCATCAATACCCTCAGCGAAGATCTGCGGGACAAAACCATGTTTCCGATTGATGACCAAGAATGGCGAAAATGGTGCAATGTTGACAATGGCATTTACACTCGGCAGGGGATCAGTCTGAAAGAAATGAATGTGCCCCAGAAGGAAGCTGCTTTCAGCCTCTTACAAGCTTCCCTCAGTGCCAAAGGCCTGCAGTTGAGTCGCGACATCATGAAGACCGATCAGACCCTGCGGGAAATCAATGATGGCTCGGTTGATTTTGACGAAGAATTGTATTTCCTGACGCTGATGGGTACCCCTTCAGACACCGCTGCCTGGGGTTGGCAATTGGACGGACACCATTTGGTGATCAACTATTTCGTCCTTGGCGATCAGGTGGTGATGACGCCGACCTTTATGGGGGCTGAGCCGGTTTTTACCACCTCCGGTAAGTACGAAGGCAATACCCTTTTTCAGGATGAACAAAACGAAGGCCTCGCATTCATGCGTTCACTCTCGGCTGCGCAACAGCAAGAAGCCAGCCTTTTGACCGAAAAGATCCACAATCACAATCAGACCGAAGCTTTCCGCGACAATGAAACCATTGCCTATGAAGGCCTGCCGGTTTCAAGTTTATCAGGAGAAACCCAATCGCAACTGCTGGACCTGATCGCGCAATACGTCAACAACATTCGCGAAGGTCATCAACAGGTCAAAATGGAGGAAGTCAAAGCCCATCTGAATGACACGTGGTTTGCCTGGGTGGGCGGCACCGATGAAACATCGGTTTTCTACTATCGCATTCACAGCCCGGTGGTCCTGATTGAATTTGACCATCAGAAAGCAGTGGGGGTGCCTTCAGAAACAGAAGGACCGACCCGCAATCACATCCATACCGTGGTTCGCACGCCCAATGGCAATGATTATGGGAAAGATCTACTGCGGCAGCATTTGGAGATGCATCGGCATTGAGATGATACGTTGTGGATTTTGCTTCCTCATTTGATCTTTTGAGAAAGTCGAAGCCATGCACAAAGCTTTCTGCTCCCACATCATCCTGATCACCCTCTTCTCAAACTTGTTCGCACGTCAGTTTATTCCGGCCAACTGTGCATACCTCAACCATTATGAAGCGGTTTTCATTGGTCGTATGCTCGATCAGGAAAAAATTGGCGATCGTTATCTGATTCTTTTCGATGTAGAGGAAGCCTTTAAATATCGATTGCCCGGCTGTGAAATCATGCTTTGGTCATCTATGAAGGCCCTGCATCTATGCGAAACCCAAGGCAAGGATGCACAATGGTTGGTTTATGCGTGGAAAGAAGGAGATGCCTTATTTTTCTCTATGAATCCACCCGGAGGCTCTACTTCTCTGGGGCAGAGTATGTCCTATTCTAAAGGTCTCTTGCAGGAAGAACTCGCCTATTTGAGAGATTATGCCCAAAATCCCAACCGAAGCATCAATGAAGCATATCGATTGACTGAAACAGGCTGCACCACTGATTATGCAATTCGTTTTGTTGAAGGTGAGTTAAAGGATGGGTTTCCGGATGGACGTTGGACATATTATGATCACAATGGCCGTATTGAGCAGGAGGGCATCTATGAAAATGGAGAAAAAGAAGGAATCTGGCGCTCTTACCACCCCAATCGTATGTTGGCAGAAAAAATCAAATTCCGTCACGGGACGGAGATTCAGCGGCTGATGTATGACAATGATGGGATATTATGGTGCATCAATGATTCATGTCATGCAACATTCCTTCATCCTCCTATTTGGGATTATTCAGACTCCCCATTAATAGAAGAAAAAGAAGAGCGGGGATTTATTCGGGACAAAATCAGGCGGCATAAACTAAGATTACCCGAGAATGTATGGGATCACTCATTGATCTACATTCAGCACCGCATGAATGTAGGGGAGATACTACGTTTGGATAGTGCTTTAACTGAGGAATGGACAAATCCTCATACATGCAAAACAAGAAGATGGCAATGGCGGCATAAAATGGATTCGCTTACACTACTCAACTACTGGGAGAGGAGCAGCATGGAACAGTTCTTACAAGGTGAAACGATTCAGGCAGAGTCTATTCCAATAATCTTTATTGGCGAAAGTAGTTTTCATTTTGTCAGTCCTGACATCCTGATCATGCAAGACCCATATAAAAGCTGGCCGACGGATGAGTTAAAAAAGTTAATAAAGATTAAAGCGAAGAAACGTTTATCCCTTTTCAAACCAATCTCCTATCGCTTCGAATGGGAAATACCAGATTCCATTGACCACATGGCTCTTCAGTTGCAGGCCCCAGAGGAAATTAAAAAGCTAAAAACGGTTTTAGCGCATGAACAGTTTTCTCCATAAAACCCACTCACCCAACCCACGTTTTTGAGCGCCTCCCGTTTTGATCAATAAAGCAAACACTCTTCCATGAAACACTTCTTCCTGATCATCGCCTTCGGCC
>JBCBZF010000023.1:0-17879 GCA_039815525.1 Bacteroidota bacterium
GACTGGTCTGAAGAAGCAAAGCCTGGGTCAGGACCAGGACTGTCGCCTCGACCTCGACAATCTGAGCCCCATCATTCAACGCTTCAATCCCTATTTCAGCGACCATCAATGGAATGCCAAATCCAGGATTGAAATGGCCAGACTTGGAGAAGACCGATTGATGGTCATTACCCAGGATGGGTGTAAGCGACATCACATTCGTTTTACCCTCATCATCGATCCAGGCTCGGTTACAGACCCGTTTCAACCGCAGTTCTGGGAAGAAGAAACCAATTCTCTCTTATTCAAAGCTTACTATGGACAAAAAGCCTACAATCGTTTTGGGAAAGAGTTTGAGAATGCTTTCAAACGTAAATTTCGCAGCTACGGCCTGAATCAATCCTTTAACTTTCCGATTGGAACACGCAATTTTTTGTGTGAGCTTTTATATGACCCCCAAAAAGGTGGCAAAATCACCATTGAAATCGTAAGCTTTATTTTTAGAGAGACCATCAAAGAAGCGCGCATTGGGATTCCCCGCGAAAAAGATGATGGCTGGAAGGGGCAGTAGATAAAAAATGATACACGCTTGCTCATTTTTTCTTGTCCGAGACTTCATCCCGGGGGAACTTTTACGACTGTTCCTCATACAGAAATAAAATTTGTATGCGTAGACTGTTTGCTTTGATTGTGTTGGGATGGATACAGATATGCGTCTGGGGACAATCTTCCTATCTGACCATCGTTGATCAGCAGAGTTTACGCCCCATCAGCAATGTAGCCGTCTCCTTTTTTAATCAGTCTGGCCTCAGTCTGCATGATACCATCAGTGGCATCAGGGGCAGGGTACCGATACCCCTTACTGGACAAAACCGTTCGATTAGCTGTCGTGCCACAGGTTATATTCCTCTCAACCTGACCTGGAAGGAGGTAGAGTTGGGGAACTATCGTATTTTTCTTGAAAAAGCTGACTATGACCTAAGGGAAGTGGTTTTGACGGCCAAGCGCCACTCTGCCTCTTTGGCAGAAGTCCCCTATCATATACAAGTTATTTCTGCCCAGGACATTGCGGAAAGTGATCCTCAAAATACCGCCGACCTGCTTGCACAACAGGGTCAGGTATTTGTGCAGAAGAGCCAACAAGGTGGTGGCAGTCCAAACCTACGTGGCTTCGAAGCAAACAAAGTATTGCTGGTGATTGATGGCGTACGGATGAACAATGCAATTTATCGCTCCGGACACCTCCAAAATGTCTTAACCATCGATCCTGACATCCTGGACAGAGCTGAGGTTTTTTTCGGACCAGGTTCTCTGCTCTATGGCAGCGATGCCCTTGGTGGCGTCATGCACTTTGTCACCCGCAATCCAGCATTGAGCAGCAATGACAAAATCTTGCTTTCTTCCAATGCGTCCACCAGGTACAGCAGTGTCAATCAGGAAAAAAGTCTGCACGGAGATCTCAATATTGGCCTGAAAAAATGGGGCTTTCTCAGCAGCTTTAGCCTGCATGATTTTGGGGATCTGCGGGTGGGAAGTCGTCGTCCGGATGCTTATGCTGATTTTGGAAAGCTAACTGAGTATGTCGTCCATCAGGAGGATCAGGATGTCGTGGTCCACAATCCAGATCCTAATTTGATGCGGGGTACTGCTTACCGGCAGTGGGACGCGCTGCAAAAGATCTCTTTTACCCCCAATAACCAAACCCGCCATTTACTGAATCTGCAATATTCTACCAGTAGCAACATTACCCGCTTTGATCGTCTGACGCAGCGACATGATGGGCAGCTCCGTTTTGCCGAATGGTACTATGGTCCGCAAAAACGTTTTTTGGCTTCCTATCAGCTTAAACGCTATGACCTATCCCACCCACTGGCTGATTTCTATGATGTACATCTTGCCTGGCAGAACATTGAGGAAAGCCGGATCAACCGCAATTTTGGAAATCCGATTCGCAATCACCGCATAGAAAATGTTGCGATTGGGAGTCTTAACATTGATGCAGAGAAAAGCATTTCGACCCATACGATCAACTATGGCCTGGAAGCAGTAATCAATGATGTACAGTCGGGTGCTTTCACGGAAGATATGGTTTCAGGTGAAAGAGGCAGACTGGATACGCGCTATCCCGATGGCGGCACCCGCATGCATACCTACGCAGCTTATGCTACGCATCAGTGGAATTTATCGGATCAATGGATTCTGCATGATGGTCTGCGCTGGAGTGCAGTATCTCTGCGTTCCGCTTTTGTAGACACCAGCTTTTTCACCTTCCCTTTTACCCAAATCCAGCAACAAAACCAGGCTATAAGCGGTATGATGGGATTGGTTTGGGAGAATTATGATTGGCGCGCCAGCTTAAATTATTCCAGTGGTTTCCGCGCACCGAATCTAGATGATGTAGCCAAAGTATTTGACTCTCAGCCAGGAAATGTTGTGGTCCCCAATGCGGATCTTATGCCCGAATACACCCATAATGTGGAAATCAGTCTCAGGCGGCACTTTGGTCCACGGGCAGGAATCGAAGTCAATGCCCACTATACCTGGTATCTGGACGCAATCGTATTGCGCACCGCAAGTCTTCATGGTGCTGATTCTATTTTCTATGAAGGCGTCCTCTCTCAAGTTCAGCAAAATGTCAATGCCCGTTCTGCCTTTATCACGGGGGCAAATCTCAATGCCTGGTGGAAAATGGGCCCCTGGCGGCTGCGCCACAGCATGACTTTTACCTACGGGCAGGAGTTGGAAACGAATGTTCCCATGGACCATATTCCACCCTTTTTCGGTAAAACCTCACTTGGCTTTGAACAGCCACGTTTTCAGGTGGAAGTTTTCAGTCATTACAATGGTTGGAAGCGCCCGGAAAGGTATAGCCCACGCGACGAAGCCAATGCGGAGTTTGCCACCGCCGATGGATGGCCAGCCTGGTGGACCCTGAATGCACAGGCCAGTTACACCCTGCATCCCAAATTAAGCCTTCAGATGGGTGTGGATAATTTGTTGGACCAACACTACCGGGTCTTCTCTTCCCGCATTTCCAGTCCGGGCAGAAATATACGTGTCAGTCTCCGCAGCAGTTTCTAGTTGAACCTATTGACTTTTGCTCATCAAATCCTGAAATGCCTGCGTATTGCGGATGTTGTCAAAGGAAGGATCAAATGACAACTCTTCACTGGGGTAGTCCAGGTCAATGGCATATTGAATGTTCTGGAGACTTTTGTCTACTTGGCCGGTTCGGGCGTAGATTTTGGCGAGGGTACCATAACGGAGACCAATGGTTGCATTGAGCTTGACGGACTGTTCCAGATCGGAAATGGCTCTTGGGTAAGATTTTTGCAAAGAGTACATGAAACCTCTTTTGTAAAAAGCATCCGCATTTTCCGGCTCAAACTCCAAGACTTTGGTATAGTCTGCAATTGCCCGGGAAGTCCTACCCTGCAATTTGTGGAGATCGGCTCTCAGCTCATAGGCCTCTGCCATAGAAGGATCATTCCGAATGGCCTGATTGAAATCATTGAGTGCCTCGCCTTCCTCTTCCAATTGTGTATACAATCCACCCCTTGCCAAATAGGCGTCAGCATAATTGCGATCCAGTTGAATGGCCTGGTTATAATTCTCCATTGAAGGCGTAAACTCATTCTGCCCCTGATGAAAGCGACCTTTGCATAAGTAAACCAATGCCAATTCAGGTTGAAGTGCCAGCGCTTTATCAAGATCTTCAGAGGCTTTGATTTGCCGGCCCATACGTTGCTGAATCATGGCACGGTGCGCATATGCACGTGCCGAGTCAGGATACGCCCGAATCACCCGGGTCAAATCTGCCAGAGCCCCATTGTAGTCAGGCTCCTGGAGATTGGCCAGGGCGATGGCTCGTTTGAGATAGGTATTGGGTTCCTCAACGGGCTTCATCTGCATGGCCTTCTGGTAATCAGCCAGGGCTTTTTCATACTGACGCAGACGCAGGTACTCATCACCCCGACGGTAGTATACCAGAGGTTGGTTTGGATTGAGGCGCAGGGCCTCGCTGTATTGTGCGAGTGCTTTGACGTATTGCTGGTTGGCACGATACACTTCCGCCCGGACCAGATAGGCGTCAAAATAGCTGGTTTTGGCTTGAATAGCGGCCTGTAGATCCCGCTCAGCTGCAGCCAACTGTCCCGTTTCCCGATGCAGTTTGGCACGGAAGTAATACGCATCACCATCACGGGGATCGAGCGCAATCGCCCGGTTAAAATCATTCATGGCACGTCCGGTATTGCCTTTGGCAAGATACGCCCGGCCCCGTCCCAAATAAGCCATGGCCTGACTGGGAGCCGCCTGGACACCGTCATTCATGGCCTTAAAAGCTTGATCATAGTCTTTTTGGGACAAATAGATCAGTCCTTTTTTCACATGAGGCTCCGCGTTACGCGGCTGCAATTCAATGACTTTTGCATAGTCGAAAGTCGCTCCATCAAATTTTTCCATGGCGGCATAGGCGTCCCCCCGAGCCATGTAGGCGATGGGATCAGCAGCGTCAATTGACAATGCCTGGTTGAGATTTTGAATGGCTTTTTCATATTCCTGCAAAGCGAACCGCGCCTGCCCTCTTTCCCGCCATGCCAATGCGAAATTGGGATTGTAATCGATGGCTTTAGATAAATCGGTGATTGCTTCCTGATATTCTCCCAATTTCAGGTATAAAGAGCCGCGCTGGCGATACGCCATCGCAGTTGGCTTGCGTTCCAGAATTCGGGTGTACGCAATCAAGGCATCATCTTCCTTTCCCTGCTCTTCCATGACCTTCCCTTCAAACAACAAAGCTGCTTCATATTCAGGATTGATCTCTAGCGCTTTCCGCACCTGCGCCAATGCCTCATCCACCCGACCACTTTCCTGCATCAACAAGGCTTTTCCATAATAAGCCTCAGGATATTCAGGCGTGAGCTGGATGGCCTGATTGTAGTCACGCATGGCACGGGCAGGATTGCCTTGGGCAGCATATACTTCCGCCCGACTGCACAGAACCGGAGACAGTTCTGGCATCAGATTCAGCACCTGATTAAAATCAGACAAAGCCAAATTGTAATCACCGCGTTCATGATACAGTGCGCCCCGACTGATCAGAACATTGAGGTTACCCGGATCGCGATCAAGGACAAAACTATAATCGCCCAATGCCTGACCATATTCTCCCATCCGACGCAGGAGATTGGCCCGTTCCTGGTATAAGCGAATGTCATTGGGATTGAATTCAAGTAACTGATCGTAGGTATGGCGAGATAAATCAAACTGGCCGGAGCGAAAATAGCACTGGGCCAATAATAATGAGACGGAGGAACGTATTTCTGCATCTTCGTGCTCGACCCGCGTCAATACGGCAATCGCTTCGGCATATTTTTTCTCTGTCATCCGTTGGACTCCCAAAGCCCAGTGAACAACGTTTTCCAGCTTACCAGTGAGCTTCCGGCCCCGTGCCTCTGCCGTCGGGATCGTATGGTCTTCCTTCATGAGAAAGAGGTCCTCTCCTTGCTCGTTGGCGCTGAAATAATTCAGCCGAAGGGTATTCTCTCCTGTGAGAGAATCATCATAGACACTGCCCCAGACAACCAGATCGGCAATGCAGTTGGTCGCCAGGCTGGCGGCAGATGATTCATTGAAGGCACAGTTTTCCAGGTCAAATTTTCGGGCCTTTACTTTGATCCCATCTTCCAGAGCCAAAGATTCGAGCCGGTTGAACATCATGTCCCGAATCTCTGCTTTCTGAACCTCACAATTATTTTGTTCTAAAATCGGAATCAGCAAAACATGATAGCGATCATCACTGGGATCAAACTGGCAGGTTGATGCGACCTTTCCACCCAAGCCCAGCTTACTGGTCAGCCCGGGAAAGGCGAATAGTGCTACCATGGCGAGGAATAAGCCGCCACCAATGACCAGCAAAGGACGCGAAAGCTTCTTTTCTTCTTTGTTGGGCTCCTCAACCCAGGTTTTGGTCTTGGGTCGAATCGGTTTACGGCTACTGGCCCGCCGCAATGATTCCCGCTGGGCGACACTCCTGGTCCGGGGCCGTTCAGCTGGTTTTGGTGGATTAGGGCGTACTGCCGGCTTTGGAGTCGGTGGCTTCGATTCTGCCTTTTTCTCTTCTGGTAGTGGCTCTTTTTGCAGTGGTTTACTGGGGGCCACATCCTGCTGTGGTTTCAGATTGACTTTTTTCGGCCATCCCTCATCCTGTGGAATCAAATTGGGATTTCGCATGCGCCAGTCTAGTGCATGCAGTTTATCTTCCCGGACCAGCAAACCTGGAATAAAGGAAGCGCGTTTTTTGCCTTTGACGGTAAAAAGTGCTTTCCGGTCTGGATCATAGGTACTTACCTCAATCGGAAGGTCTCCCGTACTTTCCTGGATCAGATAAGCAAATGCATCCCGGATCGAATATCCCTGCAACAAAGCGAGGTAAAAATCCTGGGTCTCATCCAACATGGTTTGTGGAGTAACCAAAATAGGAGAGACGCCTTTTTCCAGCAGGGCTTCCGTCATTTCTGCGGTTGCACAGCCACTGAGGACGAGTAGACGAAGGTTAGGAAAGTTATTGAGGGTTTCAGCCAGTTTTTCGGGCGACAGCGTTTCCACTTCTCCTCGCGAACGCAGCAACAGCCCTTCCTCTGTCGGGAGGTCCCCCATGATATGGACCATTTCGACCGTCTTCTTGCGACGCTTCTGCTTGGCAATATCCGTAAAGTACAGACGTGAGCCTCGCCTTGCTTCCAGCAGCTTGAAATCCTCTCCGGCATCCAGGGGCGCCAGGAGTTCAACGAGACGGGTACACTCTTCTATTGCTTCCGGACTATGCGTCTTTTGGCCGGGAAGGTTGGTACATGTAAAAAGTATGGCCGATTTTGACATGATTGTCAGCTATCCTCAAAATTCTTCCAGTGCAGAAAGGTACGAAAATGTAGCATCTCCAGATCAAAAGCAGTTTCATCGGTCAATAAGAGGACCAGTTTGGTCACTTTCTTTCGCAAATCGTGGACGGCCCAATCCCGGCCTATTGTTTGCTGCATTCTTTTGACCTAGATTTGGATGGAGCTGTCACACCAATGCCAGATTCTGTGTCAGAAGACTAGTCTAACCGATTTTATTCAACATGTCCACAGAAACACAAGCGAAACCAAAGCTCATCGCCCCGGAATGGGTGTATGAGATCAAGCGCAAATACCTCTCAGAAAACGTTTCTCAGTTCATCATTCACGGAAACATCAATGACTACATCCGGATCGTTCGGGACGGGAATCCGGCCTACATGAAGATCCGGGATTTTATCAATAAAGAGCTTTTTAAAGGCAAAGACATCGTGGTCAATTACGACCGCGCCGCGGGTATCCGTTTCAAAGATGATACGCGTTTTGGTGGTGAAAGTCAGATGCGTAAGGAAGTCGAATCTACCCTTGCCATGCTGGCGGAATTGTCGGGTGGGGCGGGGACCAAGCTCGAAAGAGATCCGGCCAAGGCATTTTATGCCCTCGATAAATTCTTCGACGTTACGCTGAACCAAAATTTGATTCGCTATCTGATCCGCCACCTCAACAAATGGATTGGCGTATCGAAGGATGACCGGGTGGACGAGGATGAAGACGTCATTGAGCGTTTCATCAAAATGACCATGCCCGATTTTGGCAAGGACAAAGATGGCGACAAGCCTTCCCGCAAGCTCAACGAGGAGCGCATCGCCAAGCTGACCGAACAGTTGGAGAACCCTCGTTCCGTGGCCCTGATGGTCGATCATGCTGAAACCCTCATTCCGATGGCGGAAAGTGGGCGACCAGATGAAAAAATGTTGCTGATCTTTTTGCAAAAATGGGCACGGGAAGAAACCTTCCTCAATGCGGATATGATGGTGGTGGTCCTGACAGAAACCCTCACCCAAATCGACGATCAATACGTTCGCAATCCCTATACGTTCGACATCAACATTCCTTATCCAGATGAAAAAACCCGTCTGGAGTTCATCGAGTATTTCTTCGAAAACAATAAAGGTGCGGAGGAATACTTTGAGATGGATGCAAATGTGCTGGCCAAAAATACCGCTGGTCTCGGATTGGTCAACCTCAGTACCATCATGGCAGAGGCAGCCAATAACAAACTGCCCTTCACCAATGAAGAGTTGACCAAGAAGAAGAAAGAGATGATTGAGTCTGAGGCAGGCGGCCTACTCGAATTTGTAGAGACCAAATTCAGTCTGAAAGACGTAGCCGGACACGCTCAGGCGAAGAAACACCTCAAAGATGCCTCACGTGCCCTGACCTCTGGCAGACCGGATGTGATGCCCATGGGGTATCTGGTTTCTGGTCCGGTAGGAACGGGTAAAACCTTCATGATCCGCTGTTTTGCCAATGACATCGGTGTGCCGATGGTGCTCTTGAAAAACTTCCGGGGCATGTATGTCGGACAGTCTGAGGCCAATCTTCAAAAGGTTTTAAAAATCCTCAAAGCCATGGCGCCGGTAGCCGTCATGATTGACGAAGCCGACGCCTATCTGGGCGATCGTGGCAGTGGTGGCGGAAGCGGTGTCAACAACCGGATTTTCTCCATGATTGCGACCTTCATGAGTGATACCGAAAACCGGGGCCGCATCGTCTGGTTCCTGGTAACCGCACGCCCAGACCTCATGCCGGTTGACTTTAAGCGACAGGGACGCGCGGAAGAGCACATTGGCCTGTTTTATCCGGAAAGCATTGAAGAACAAAAAGAGCTGCTGGAAGTGATGCTGCGCAAAACCGGGATCGACTATCTGGACATGGCAGAGTTTGATGATGAGTTTTTCGAGGATCTCCGCATCAAGTCAGGTGCAGACATGGAAGCCGCACTCACCCGCGCCAAGTTTAAAGCAGCCAGCCTTGGCGTAGAAAAAGTCAATCTGGACATGATTGCGCAGGTATTCAATGACTTTTTGCCACCAACCTATCCGGAAGAAATCGAGCTGATGACCTATTCAGCGGTACTGGAATGTACCTCCAAAGAATTGCTACCGCCACGCTTCCGCGAAATGACCCGCGCCGAAGTGCTGGAAAAGGTTGAGGACTTGAAAATGCATGTGAAAAGATAAAGAAGGAGCGAGGTGAGAGGGGCGAGGAGCGAGTGATCGTTTTCAGTCCATAGTGGATAGATACAATGCGAACCCGGCTCCCCTTTCTATCGACTATGGACCATAAACCAACGACTTTGTTCCCCGACCCTCAAAGCCCGTTCCTCGCTCCCCTATGAATCTCCTCCCACTGGATCGGATGCTGAATGGTCTGCCTGCCATCAGCCCTATTTTTGCCGCATTTTTGTGGGAAGCCTGTCTGGCATGTCTGGATCACAATGATCATTTACCAAAGGCAGACCTGACAATTTTGGGAGACCAAGAGATTGAATATCAACTCATTAGCTACGAGGCAATCGATGACCAGTTGCGCAATACCTGGAGCGACCCAACCGAAGCAACTGAATATGGTGCAACCTGTTTGGCGGTTTTACTCGTATTAGAAGTTACGGACTACACTGTGGTGCGCAGATCTGTGAAGGGAACCGGCTTTGACTACTGGCTGGGACACGCCTCCGGCGACTTTCCTTTTCAAGACACTGCCCGCCTTGAAATTTCAGGGATTTTATCCGGCGACATGAAAGCTTTGTTGCGTCGAGTAAAGGCCAAGAAAAAGCAAACTGAACGGTCTGATCACCTTGGTTTGCCGGCCTTGATCATCGTCTCTGAATTTCGTAACTTAATTATGTATATCGCCGCTAAATGAGTACAGTCGTAGACAGCCACAGCCGCGCCATGGACCTCTCAGAGAGAGCCTTCATAGAAAAAATGCGCGGCAACACCGAGAAAGCCAGAGCCTGGTTTGTCGAAGCCTATCAGCTCGAAAAAACCGCCGCTCTGAACACCCCGGCTCATGTACAGCCTTCCCGCTCCGTTTTGTTACGGTCTGCGGCTACGCTTGCTTTCCACGGCGGACTCTACCGTGAGGCAGAAAAGTTGATCGGAGAAGCGCTCTCAGAAGATCTACCAGCCGAGATTGCATCAGAGTTACGGGAGTTACAGCGGGAAGTCGGTTTTCACCTACAGCAAGCGCTCCTTCCACAAGCCAGTTCACGTCCCATCAAGGTCGTCGGCAAAATGTATCAGGCAGATGCCTCCATCAATGCCTTTCGCCTCAGCGACAAAGCTGGCAATCCCATTCCCTACCAGATTCAGGTGGAGGATGAAGGATTTGAAGACATTATCAAAGAATTTTTTGATGATACGGTGGTCGTGAAGGGAAAAGTTGAAGAGGAAACCAATCGAATTTTCCTGGAAGAGATCAAAAAGAAGAAAAAAACCTGAGCCCTCGGGCAAGAAGGGTTTGTGATACAGGCCGCACCTTTTGGGGTGCGGTTTTTTTATGAAGAAACGGACTGGAGATTTTTGAGGTCGCTGTGAATGCTACCGGCCATCTCATCATACTCCCGAATGCGATTCTCCTCAGACTGGAGATGGTGGTCCAGTTCGGCGAACTGCTTGTCGATTTGCTGGCGGATACGTCCGACATAACTGGTGAGGTCATTTGCCAGTTCTGTTTCGAGCTTTTCTCGATTGGTATCAAGCGTCTTGCGGACTTCCCGCAGGTAGCGGCCTTTCTTGGTAATGGCGATGCCACTGGCCACCAGCAAGCCCAGTCCTGTGGCAATCCCACCGGTGATGTCAATCACCGACGCCTGGGAAATGATCGCCATGGCCGTACCCACTGCCGCAATGCCCGTCGCCACATTCACATCCTGATAATTGACGCCCTCTTTGCGCAAGATTTCCCCTCCCTGAAAAACCGGAGACTTTTCAATAAAGTCCGTCAGATTGCTTTTAAGAGAATAAATGATTTCGGTCCGCTCCTCATCCAATCCATTGAACATCACATTGGGCTGCAGCGGCAACTCCCGCAAATTGTCCAATTCATTTTTCACCCCAATCACCATATACTGAATGTCGCTCTTGATCACATCTGTGCCTTCCCCCAACACCTGATTGATGTCATCATTCAGATTGTCAACATGTTCCTGGTTGACACGGGTAAGCCAGGATTTGGGCGTTTCCCCTCCAAAGGCGGAGCGAATGGATTTCCACGACAGCTGAAAGAAACCAATGCCTTTCCGAATGGTCTCGATGGTTTTTTCGGCATTGCTGTCATACGCGCGCAGGGACTTGTTGATCAAACTCTGCACATTGGACTTGGCCAGGGCTTCTTTGTCTTCAACAATCCCATGAATTTTGCGTCGGGTGCCATTATCCTCATCAAATTTGGCCTTCCGAATGGCAAACTCTTCCTGGATGTTTTGCTGAATGGTCAAAAGCGTTTGCACATCATCCTCTACCTTCTGCATCGCCGCATTGCGCAGTACTTCGTCATTGATGTAGGTCCGCACGGATCCAAAGCCACTTTCTTCCGTTGCGCCAGCTGCTTCTTTTTTAGAAGAAGTGGGAAAAATGATTGGTTCAGATACACCCGCCTCCACTGCATATTTTTGAAGGGTTTTGACGTAGGCATCAACCTCTTCCTGATCAAAACGATCTTTCTGGGTCAGGACAAAAATGACTTTTTTACGCCACTGCTCATTGATCTTTTGAAACAGATCCCAGGCCGATTGTACGTGGATATTGGAGACCTGAAAGATGAAGACCACCAGATTGGATTGTGGGATAAATTTCT
Source organism: Bacteroidota bacterium (assembly GCA_039815525.1). GTDB lineage: Bacteria > Bacteroidota > Bacteroidia > J057 > J057 > JBCAWW01. The sequence continues at coordinate 11,682 of JBCBZF010000023.1, forward strand.
CGGTGATCAACTGATGATCCAGTACTTTGCTATTGGTCCCGGGCGTATCGACGATGGTGATTTCGCGCAAAATATCCGCAGGATGTTGCCGGGTGACCAAATGACGGTTTTCGTCCGTCTGAATCAACGCCGTTTCGCCATGGACGATCTTTTCAACATTCTGCGTGGTAATTTCATGGCCGGAAGCACAGATCTCTGCGCCTAGTAATCCATTGACAAAACTACTTTTCCCTGCATTCACCTCTCCCACGATCACAAAGAGGAATTGCTCTCCAATGTTACGGATCTGATTTTCGAGAATTTCGCGGGTATGCTGATTGGCCCCAAACTTTGTGGCGATGGTGGTCAGCCGACTGCCGATTTCTTTGAGCTTGCCTTTGCGTTCCTTTACCTGTTTGTCAATGTGTATTTGATCCATGAAGCCAGAAAATTGCTTTCTTATGACGTATCGCTTGTCCCAATCGTCACAGCTGAGCCTAAGCTAGGGCAGGAATGGGGGATAAGCAAACCTGACAGATCTGCTGGCCTAATACGCTTCTAGGTCTTCGCCCAGCACCGGCATGACCATGCTGACACGTGTGCCCTTGCTTTCCCCGGCTTCCACGATTTCTTTGATATCAAGTGAAAACTTTTTGTGGGTCATCCGGGCAAAAAGCACCAGTCGGTCCTTGGTGATCTGCATGCCTTTAGAAACATGATCATTGGGACGATTGTGCTGTTTGCGTCTGCTGGCTTCAATCCCGACACCATTGTCTTCGATGATGATGTCAAGGTGATCTTCATCATGTTCTGTAATCAGGACTTTGATCATTCCGCCACTTTCCAAGGGCATGATACCGTGTTTGATGGAGTTTTCTACAAATGGCTGGAGCAGCATGGGCGGAATTTGTGTATCGCTCAATTCAAGTTGGCGATCAACTTCTACCTCATAGTCAAACTTCTCCGGGAAACGCATTTTTTCCAGCGAAAGATAGAGCTTCAGTCGGTCTACTTCCTCAGAAAGCGTAATGGTATCGCTTTTGGTGCTTTCAAGATTTTTCCTGACCAATTTGGCAAAGCTGGACAGAAATTTATTGGCCGCTTTTTTATCCTGACGGTGAATAAAAAACTGGATAGACTGAAGCGCATTGAAAGTAAAATGCGGGTTCATCATCGCATAAAGTGCCTGGTGTTCGAGGGCGAGTTTTTCAGCCTGATCCCGGATGCGTTGTTCTTCGCGAATCTGCTTGCGGCGGTTGTCATAGTATTGGTACACCACCCATACCCCCAGGCCAAAAAGTCCCAGCATGATCAGCCGAAACCACCAGGTCTGCCAGATAGCAGGGCGAATTTCAAAGCGAAATTGTGCAGGATGGTCATAGTTCCAGGGCTTGGATTCCTGCTTGGCAACGACTTCAAAAATGTATTCTTCCGGCGTCAGGTTGGCGATGGACACATAGGTATTGTGAGTCGGATCAGACCATTTACCATCCCCGAGACCGACAATACGGTAGCGATACTCGACTGCCTGCGGGCTCCGCAGACTTAAGCCGATGAAGGAAACATCCACCCGGTTGTCATTGTGGGACAGCTGAACTGCTTTGGATTTGTCCTCGACCGAAGAGAGCCAGTTTTCAGCCTGGTCGGAGCGTACACTGGTGATGTAGACCCGGAGGGCAGAATCACTGGAGACTTGCAGCGCGGAAACTTTTTTACGGGCAGCCCCTTCAATTGTCCCCAACCAAACCGCGCCTTCCTGGTCGAGGAAAGCAGCATTGGCATTGATTTCGAGACTGGGGAGGCCATCTTCTTTGATAAAGTGATCAAACCGAGCCCGTTCACCGGGCACAAAAGTAGACAGATTGAGTCGGTATGCGCCGCGCTCGGTTCCGATCCATAAAAACTGGTCTGGTTCGAATAGGAGCGTCACCACCGTATGTGCCCGTGGCGCACCACTGATCTTTACCCAATAAGGTTGGTCCTCATTAAAACAGGTCAGACCGACCGAACTTCCGACCCACATGCGTCCTTGTTTGTCCTCCAGCATGGTGATGACATTGTTACCTACCAGAGAATCACGGGGAGCGTGCTGGATGGAAAAAGCGTCATCTTGCCAAATACTGATCCCTTCTGCGGTACCAACCCACATCCGGCCTTGTCGATCTGGCTGAAGTTGAAAAACTACCTGATGTATAAGGCCATCATCTTCTGTGATATGCCGCACGATTTTCTGGTCTTGTAGCCAGAAAACACCATTGTCTGTCCCAACCCAGATGGTTCCCTCGCGGTCCTGAGAGGTGACATACACTGCATTACACTCAAGACCGGTCTCCCGTGAGAAAACCACAAAGCCTTCCTGCATATTGTAACAAGTCAGGCTGCCATTATAAGAGGCAAACCAAAAGTTACCCTCTGCATCAGCAAAGGATGACACAATGTCGTTTCCACCCAATCCATCTTCGGTGGTAAACACATCGACAATCTGGTTATTTTCCCAAAGATTGATGCCACGGTCTTTGGTACTGATCCAGACCCGGCCTTGCTTATCTTGTAGAAAGGCTTTGGCAATATCACTGGTCATGCCTTTCTTTTTCCCGAAGACATCAAACACACCTTCAATCAATCGTCCGACCCCTCCACCATCAGTTCCAAACCAAAGATTGCCTTCATCATCCTGCAGAGAAGAATGAATTTTGTAATCAAAAATTTCTTTGGCTGGCTCAAATATGGCCAGGACATTATCCTGCCGCTTCAGCAGGCCTGCATCCGTTCCCAGCCAGATGTTGCCGCTGAGGTCTTCCAGTATGGTAAATACATTGAGATTTTCAGCGCGCATATCCAACAGTGGAACCGCCCGGCAGTTATTTCCTTCACAAAGGAACACACCGTTTGACGTACCAATCCAGAAATCCCCGTTCCGGTCTTCCAGCATGCTGAATATATTGGCATTGTCCAGCAATACATTGTCCCAATGTTGCAGTTGCTCTCCATCTTCATAAAAAAGACCATGATCTGTCCCTAGCCAAATGCGGCCGTCCTTTCGTTTGATCATGGAAAAAACCGTGTGCTCAGTGCCTGATTCCCACGTGAAAGGGTCCTGACGAAACCTCCCTTTTTCATCCAGGATCGTAATGCCTTTTTGCAACGTACCAATCCAGATCCGCCCCTGATCGTCTTGAACCAGACTGGACACATTGTCGCTGGTCAGGCCATCTTTAACAAAAAAGCTTTTGAAGGTGCGTCCGTCATATCGGGTCAGCCCATTATTGGTGCCCACCCAAAGATTGCCTTCTTTATCCTCAATCAGAGAGGAGAGAAAGTTCCCGGCGAGACTGTCATCGTCAATGGTTACAAAATTTCGCCCATCAAAGCGGTTGAGGCCACCATGTGTACCCAGCCAGAGATAGCCTTTCTGATCCTGTAACAGTGCAAACACCTGACTCTGGCTCAAGCCTTCATCCAGCGAGAGTTTCAGAAGATTGTATTCTTGTCCAAATGCAATCGGACCGATCATCACCAGGCAGATCGTCCAAAACAGGCTGGTACAGAATGATGCTTGCTTCATGAGGTCGGGATATTGCTGAGTCGCATCACTTCCTGCGTATTTTTTCGGATGTAGCCACGAATGATTCGCTGTACATCTGGTGTTTCTGGTTTGAATGGAATGGCTTCAATGATTTGTTGTGGATCTCCATTGAGCATGCTCCGATCGAGGTAGGTAAACCCACGGTAAAATCCTTTTTCTACCCAAACCACGCTACACTCTTCTATGTCTTTGCCTTCACCAACGACCAAAAAATTGTCCATGTCTCCCTGCCCGTAACTCAATACGGAAACAGCATTTCGTACTCTCTGGTTGTAGGATTCCGGATCTTCTTCCCCCATGCAAGCCCCCTGGCAAATATGTAGCTGCTGATAAAAGCAACGCCCTTTGCCTCTTTCTATTCCCATGAGTTTGAGGCACAATTGATGTTCCTGGGTCCAGCGTTTCAGTGCGGCTTCGGCGGAGGATTGACTGGAAAAACCGAGAATTGGTCGTCTTTCCTCGTCATATTTCCCCACTTCCATCCGCAGATACCCATTTTTATCCTCAACGGTGTAGACGGCCAGACGATATTTCCGGCGGCGCTGGGCACGATTGTAAGGCGGAAGCAGGCGCTTGATCTCTTCATTCTCAAATAGCAGCGCAATCAGTTCACTACCCGTCAGTTCAAATGAGATATCATGAATACGTTCAAACATCTGCATGGTCCGGGCAGCTTTGTATGCGCCCTGAAAGTGGGAAAGGACCCGTTTCCGAATTTGATTGCTCTTGCCGACATACAGGACTTCGCCCTGGGCATCATGGAAATAGTAGACGCCCGTTTCATCCGGCAGTTCATCCACTACTTCCTTGGATATCTTGGGTGGCAATTTGGTCATCGCCAGTTCTAAGTCCACCGTTTCACGGACACGATGCGGCTCACTGGCTTTGAGCAGCAGATCAAATAGCTCCACTGTCGCAGCAGCATCACCATCAGCCCGGTGTCGGGCACGGTTTTCAATCCCCAGTTCCTTACAGAGGTTTCCGAGGCTGTAAGATGGCATGTCCGGCAGCAGTTTCCGGCTCAGATTGGCCGTACACAGTTGCTTGCGGGAGTATTTGTATCCCAGTTGCCGAAACTCTTTTTGAATGAAGCTATAGTCAAAGCGCACATTGTGCGCCACAAAAACTGCATCCTGCGTAATCTCAACCACACGGCGGGCCACTTCATAGAAGCGCGGGGCATCTTTGACCATGTCATTGTCAATGCCAGTGATACCAGTGATAAAAGGCGGAATGGGGCGTTCAGGATTGACGAGCGTGGTAAAGGAATCGATGACCTTTTCACCATCATAGAGGTAGACCGCAATCTCGGTAATGCGTTCTTTTTTGGGATCACCTCCGGTGGTCTCCAGGTCAATGATTGCGTATCGTGTAGGCTTGGACATCCTTAGCAGCAAGTTAAGGAATCCAGTGGAAAGACAATATGTCTAAATGGGGGGAGAGAAGCTTATTCAACCTGTAGGGCCCATTTTTGAAAAAGATTGACCACAACCTGCTCCATCTGGTCTACATCCATGGGCTTCAGAAGGTAATCCGTTGCTCCTTCCTGCATAGCCATTTTGCGGTCGGCATCTGATTCCGAACAGGTCAAAATGATGATGGGAACCTGCTTAAAGGCGTCCCGTACACGCAGCCATTTCAGTAGTTCAAAGCCATCCATGCGCGGCATATTCAGGTCCAGAACAATCAGGGAGGGTGGCACAACTTCGGGCTCACTGAGAAATTCCCTCGCGTCAAAACCATCCTGCATGATGTGGACCTGCAATGGCAGATTTCTGCGCTTGATGGTATCCTGGATGAGAAAACGATCGAATTCGTTGTCTTCTACTACCAAAACACTGGCCATATCAGAGGGTTGCATCATTGTGTTGGGTTATTGCCAGGGGAAAGAACGTTCCCAAGCGGCCCGAAAGGGACAACAGGTTAAACTTCACCTAAGCATCGAGTTTATACAAATTGATTCTCCTTTAAATCTACGGAAAATACATACAATTCACAGATTCAAATCACACGAGTAGCAGAAATTTATGGTTGAATAAACCAAAAACACCATGCTACCAGTCAAATTGACCGTCAGCATGGTGTTTTTATATGGATTTATCTGTTAGGCTCAGGCAGGGCGCAGACGACTTGGGTCGTACTCCCAGTTGAGGATTTTGTAGAAATCGTATTGTGATGGATCATCTACATACTCTTTCGCAGCTTCATAATCAGCTTCGGTCAGCACGTGCAAATCATCCAGGAACATTTGAGCCAGTGGACTCTCCATATCAACCAGACGTGGTGGGATCTTTTTGGTCTCGGGATCTTCAATTTCATTTAGGAAAACCGGACAAACCTCATTGCGTGGGTTGATGGAGACAATCGCACCGGTTACCCCGCGGTTGTACAAGTCGCGTACGCCCATACCGAGTGCTGTACAATAGGTGAGGTCAAAAGCAACCGGATCTCCACAGCGAATCTCATACCCCAATTCTACCGGACGGCTTTTGATCTCCAATCCGATTTCTTTCAGCTTCCGCGCGATCAGAAGGTTGAAAATATGTGCTTTAGAGACATTGCCCAATTCGGGGTGTCCGTGATCGTCATAGGTAAAGGCGACCCCACAGTTTTTAATCTCGTCATCGCTTAAC
>JBCBZF010000983.1:0-2737 GCA_039815525.1 Bacteroidota bacterium
CTTTGCAAGCCGTGCCGCCATTTCTGCTTTTCACCGAATCGTATCCAGGATACACTAACGGAAAAACAGTTCAAGGATTGGTTTCAAGGAAAGGTCTCATAACAGAATGTCTTCCCAAAATAATGTATAAACATCGGCATTCGCTGAGCCTCAAGAAGTCCAGCAAATCGGATTTATACAAACACTGCAGGAAGTATCGGAGAGAAAACTATTCATCTCCCTGGGCGGTGGGTTCTACATTGGAAGCCTCAGCAGAGTCCTGGTTGAGCGTTTGGATTTCTTCTTCTACCAGTCCACGTAGTAATGAGCCAGTCAATTGGTCATCATTGAGAATATTCTGAAGTTGTTCCAATTGCTGATCCTCTGGAGATTGCATCGCCTTGTGGTACAGAAGGGCCAATAGCACATCCTGGCTGCGCAGGGACACATTGTCATCAATCTGTATCCAGCCTTTTTTCCACTTATTGCGCCATGATACGTGAAGCCATTTGTCCTGAATCTCCATCACAGCGATAATGTCTCCGGTTTTGAGTGTATCGTTGCGGAGGGTCATCATATCCGGTCTCCTGTATAAAGGTGCAAAGCCAGTCATAACGCCCCTCTCTGCATCTTTTTCAAACGCATAATCCTGAACCCAACCTTCTTGACCATCTTTGAGGCGGATAAACATGTATTTTTTCATGCCCTTCTCAAAAACGGTGTCCCGTCCTGTCATCTCCACTTGCTCCCCATAGCGAACAGTGGTGATATAATTTTCGAGCCCGTCTTTGGTGTAGCGGCGGCGATTCGGCTCTACTCTCAGTCCTGCCTTATCGTAGATGCAAATGGCTAAAGGGAGGGAGGTACTGTCTACTTTATTGGCCGATCCGTCATCCCGAAAGATACGCTTTCTGGGCACATTCCGACTATCGCCCTGACAGCCACAGCCGTTCATAAGCATCAGTCCAATGCCAACCAGAAAAACATAAAGAGAGGGATTTCGCATAGCCCTTTTTGTATTTTCGCAATATAAGTGGCCCCTACCGTATTCCCAAAGCAAAAAAGAACTGGCGAATCAAGGAGAAAAATATCACGGGTGTACGTAAAGGATCATTGTATTCTTGTAGATAAAGTCAAGATCAATGCCAAAGTCAATTTTTATTCTGGGTAAAGGTGGATTCGCTTCTGAAGTCAGGTGGTTACTTCGGGAGATCAACCGTCATCGGCAAGGAGAGTGGAGGTTGATCGACTGTTATGAAGATGATACCAAGGCTCGCCAAAACGACCCGGCAAAAGTGGCTTTTGTCATCGCCATTGGTCATCCTCGGATACGACAACGACTTGCTCATGAATTTGATGAAGCTGCTTATCAGGCAGCGACCCTCAGGCATCCTTCAGTCCTGGCCGCGGAAGACCTGAAAATGGGAGCTGGAAGCATTGTTTGTGCGCGCAGCACCCTGACCACCAACATCCGGATCGGCCAGCATTCGCACATCAATCTTCATTGTACCATTGGGCATGATGTGGTGATCGGAGACTTCGTCAGTCTGTCTCCGGGAGTTCACATTAGCGGAGGGGTCAGAATTGGCAATGGGGTTGACATAGGCACTGGTGCAGTGGTTCTCCCCGGCCTGACCATCGCAGCAGGAACGATCATAGGAGCCGGGGCGGTGGTCCATCGCAACATCGATGAAGCAGGCACTTATGTCGGCGTACCAGCCCGTAGACTTGATCAGTCAAATTGATGCCAGAAACTGTTCCAGTCTGCAAGTAGCTGTTGGGCGCGCCTTTGGTAGGCACTCGTGGTATCAGCAGCAATTTTATCCAAAATCTCTTCTGCCTCTTCTTCATTTCCAGCCTGGAGCTGCGCCAGAGCAAGGCGCCATTCGGCGTCTCGCCGGTAGCGTAAGTCTTTGCTTTCTACGACCACACGAAAGCTTAATACGGCCGCCTCAAAACGTTTTTCAGCCAAGCATATATGACCGAGCACATATTGCCCTTCTACATAAGACGAGGCCTCGGGAGAAATACCCTGAAGAATCTCTGCAGCCGTTTCCTTTTCACCATCTCCCCAGGCTTTGAGGGCTTTTTCCAAATCTGTAGGCTTGTCATTCTGTGCAGAACGCAACTGAGATGGTGTAAAAGTTGGCGTATACTGATCCAGAATATTGGATGACCGATGCTGCCAAAACTGTGTAAACGGGATCAACAGCAACAAGATTATAGCTGCAACCAGACCAATACGCATCCATAAGGGGCGGCTGAGCGTTTTTTCAGACTGGATTGGTTGGGACATAATGGCCTTTAAGCGCTGAGAAGCGCCCGCTGACAGGAGACGACGGGCAGCCCGATGCTTCTCCAATTGTTGGGCAAACTGTGGTTCCAGACGGACTCTTTCTTCAATTTTCAGCCGTTCAGCCTCCGGTAGAAGGCCGTCCAGATAATCCTCAATCAAATCAAAATGCAGATCTTCCATGGTTTAGCGGATCAATTGTTCCCAACCCGGTTCCTGGTCCAGTATGTCCAGTAGCTTTTTCATACACAGTCTCTTTTTCTTTCTGGCAACTGCTTCATTTTTATACCCTACTTTTGCAGCGATTTCTTTCATCGAATAGTGCAGACGCCAATGCTCCAAAATGGTCCGGCAGGGCTCACCCAAACGGCTCAATAATTGGAGTTGATGCCTTTCCTTTTCCTTTGCAGCCAACAATATTTCAGGACTATCAGCTGGTTCCGGCTCTGCGACACCACTGACATC
>JBCBZF010000747.1:0-3752 GCA_039815525.1 Bacteroidota bacterium
GGCATGAGCCAATGCCCGCGTGCGTCAATACTTTGTTCAGCAATTTCTTCTATCCTGGGGGCAATTCGCCAAATGCGGCCATTTCGGATCAGCATATCCGCTTCAAACATTTCGCCCTCATTGACAAGAGTAGCATTGCGAATCAGAATGGAAGACATGTTTTGAATAGGTTGGTGGAACAGCCTACGAATATAGACCGCTTTTCTTAACTTTAGGGAATCAATCCGTAATTCCTTCTTTGTGAACGACAAATTTACGCCCAAACACATTGCTGTGGCTGGTAATATTGGGGCAGGCAAAACGACACTGGTCCGGAAACTTGCAGACCATTACCAATGGGAGCCACATCTTGAAGCGGTAGACCACAATCCCTATTTGGAAGACTTTTATTACGATATGTCCAAATGGGCCTTCCCACTGCAGATTTACTTTCTCAACAGCCGCTTTAATCAGGTACTGTCCATCCGTCAAAGTCAGCATTCGATTATTCAGGATCGAACCATTTATGAGGATGCATACATTTTTGCGAAGAACCTCATGGAGTCAAAATATCTTGACCGACGAGACTATGAAACCTATCTGAGCCTGTTTCAATCCATGAAGCAAATGATCCAGCCGCCGGATCTCCTCATTTACCTTCGGGCCAATATTCCCAAGCTGATCGAACAAATTTCCAGAAGAGGCCGGGAATACGAAAGCACCATCAGCATTAAGTACCTGGAAGATCTAAATCGAAATTATGAGGACTGGATCGCCCAATATCAGGAAGGCAACCTCCTGATCATTGATGTCAACCACCTTGACTATGTCAATCGCCCGGATGACTTTCTGGAGGTCAGTCGACAGATAGAAAATAAATTGATTGCGGTTGCTGCAGGTTGATCAAAAAAGAGTGGAAAGTGCCGACAAGGTTTTTTCGATTCCCCTGTCATCTATGTCCAGGTGCGTCACCAGACGAACATAACCGGTTCCGAATCCGGAGGCCAATATTCCCTGTGCTTCCAGCTTTTGGATAACATCCTGATAGGTGCCCGCAGTCGGATCAGGTAAAAAGCCGACAATATTGCTTTCGCAGGGCATGGTATCTTTGACCCAGCCAAGCCTTTCGAGCAATAAAACCAGTGCCTCCGCCCGTTGATGATCCTTTTTCAGACGCGCTACATGGTTTTCAATGGCATACAGTCCTGCTGCAGCCAGATACCCGGCTTGTCGCATGCCTCCACCCATCATTTTCCGTACCCGGCGGGCTTTGGGGTAATCTGCTGCATCGCACAAAAGCACTGAACCCACCGGCGCGCCCAGGCCTTTGGACAGACAAATGCTGATGGTATCAAAATATTGGCCATAACTGCTTGTATCCTGGTCCGCAGCGACAATGGCATTAAACAGGCGTGCCCCATCAAGATGCATGCGTAAATCATGAGATCGGGCTATCTCTGTGAGAGCAGAGATTTGACCCATTTGGTAAATGCTCCCACCACCCATATTGCAGGTATTCTCCAGGGCAAGCAGACGGGAAACCGGAAAATGTTGATCATCAGGGTTGATCGCAGTCTCAACCATTTCAGGAGAAAGGATACCATGTGGCCCGTCCAGCAAACGTACCGTAGCCAGTGAATTGGCGGCAATCCCACCACCTTCATATAGATAAATATGGGAACGACGATCACAGATCACCTGATCTTGTGGTTGTGTGCTGATGCGAATGGCAATTTGATTGCACATGGTACCTGATGGGCAAAAGAGTGCACTGTCAAAGCCAAACATTTGGGCCAATCGCGCTTCAAGCGCATTGATACTGGGGTCTTCACCGTATACATCATCCCCTACCGGGGCAGCCATCATGGCTGCCAACATGTCTTTGGTAGGACGGGTAAGGGTATCACTTCTAAAATCTACTATCATGGTATGGATTCACAACCGGAAGTCGAAAATAGGGATATCGCAGAAAATATTTGCAGCCCTCCCCCTTTTGCGCTAATATTCTTTTAGATGAAAAAACTGAGCAGATACAAACGAAGAGGTCTTGCTACGGGCAGCAAAAAGCTGAAGCGGAAGCAGGGTGGTATGACAGGGGTAGCGGCAGGTATCGCTGATTATTTTGGGACAGAACCCATTTGGGTAAGACTGGCATTCGTAGCGGGTACGCTTTTCAATGGCATTGGCCTCCTGGCTTATGTCATCATGGCCATTGCCCTACCCCGGGAAGCGCCTGATGTTTTGACCTACGAAGATGCCTGGCAACATGATCTTCCGAAAACCAATGCAAACCAGCGAACCCAGCGAGGCCCTCAAAGACCGGAAGAGGCAGCGGAGGAAAGCCAGGATTTGACCCTTTGCTCTGCCTGCAACACCATCAGTAAGCCATACTCAGTTTTTTGCCATAAATGCGGAGCGAAACTATGACTCGAAAAGTTCTTAAGCCTTTATATTCAACCGAATACGAACACCCATTTGATCGCAAATCGCTTGATCGGTTAGAGAAAACGAGAGGGTTGGATTTGCTCACCCAGAGGTTGCTCGACAATGGTCTGGAAAAGTATCTGCTCATCAAGCATACCGGCGACAACATCCGCATCACCAACGACAATGTCCCTGAACTCCATGCCATTCTTTTGGAGGCATGTGAAATTCTGGATGTCAAGGTTATCCCTGAGCTCTACATTCAGTTGGAAGATAAAATCAAATCTTTTACCAGTGGAGAAAAACGTCGGGTGATTGTTCTGAGTAGCGGAGCCATTGATCTGCTCAAGCCGGAAGAGCTCTTGTTTCTGATTGGACGGGAGCTTGGCCACATCAAAAGCAACCACGTCCTGTATCGCATGATGGCGGACTCTCTCCAATTGATCACCCAGTTTATCAGTGATGTTACCCTTGGCATCGGCAATCTCCTGTCCATGCCAATTCAGATTGCGTTGATGCATTGGTACCGGATGTCTGAATTCACCGCAGATCGTGCCGGACTGCTGGCATGCCAGGATCCGATGGTCGCTGGCAATGCATTTATCAAAATTGCAGGATTACCCATAAAATATCACGGCAAGGTTACAGTAGAAGATCTGAAAAAGCAGGCCCATGATTTTGACAACATTCAGGAAACAACCATTGATAAATTAATCCGTTTCGCCGCCAGCTACGAAAATCCGCAGCCATTCACCATCATCCGGGCTTCTCAATTGTTTCAATGGATAGACGACCGCTACTACGAAGACATTTTGGAATCAAAGGATGCCAAGTCCATCAGCGATAAACATCGTTGCCCCAATTGTGGCGCGCCTTTTTCTGAGGATGAAGCCTTCTGCCGACAGTGTGGCGCGTGGCTGGAAGGCGTCAAAATGGGAAGATAGAGCGTTCGGTCGTTCCTAAGATTTAAAAACAGAACCTAATCTCCGATTAGATTTTCCTCAGAAATCTTATAGACATCCTTGAGCTTCTTGCTTTTGACTTTGCTTTCCAACCAGGATTCAAAATCGAAAAACAGCAGAATTTGTGGTTGTTTCTCCGCAGCATCAATCAGGTTTCGAATTTTGGTCAAACAGGTTTCTGAATAGCGGGGAAAGTCTCTTCCATGTAAATACGCCACTGCGGCCATTTTTCGAAAAAAACGGACCAACTCATTTTCAACTTGCTGATTGATGCCACGTTTGCGCAGGTAGCGCGCCGTGGACTCTGCTTCGTAGCGAAGCACCGAGAAATTTTCCAACTCCAAGTGGATCACCATATTGAGCAGACGCTCTGGTGACAATGAGTGA
>JBCBZF010000293.1:0-7030 GCA_039815525.1 Bacteroidota bacterium
TCTCACCGTCCAAATGAAAGCTGAATTGAGGCAAATTGCCTCAAAATCACGTTTTCAAACGCCCATATACCAGGCATCACTCATTTTTTATGATAATTTTTTCTCAGACCTCCGCAAAAGGAAGTGAAGATGAATCGCAAAGCGGATACTGAAATACCACCTTTCGAGCTTTTCCTGGAGAGATTCAGGCAACTTGTGCGAATGGATGCTTGGAGAAATCATGTGATAGGTGCTTTAAGAGTGATGGGGACGTTTGGCATAGGTATAAAAAGCGATGATGAGCAATAGACCAAAGAAAAAAGTAAAGCCATAGACACCATCATGGATTCTTGGGTGGGAAAGGAGTTGCCAAATATTGGTCAGAAGCTGATCTGGTTTTTGCCAAAGGTCCCAACTGTTCCAGCGCTCTTCCCTGCCCAGATATACCCCAAAACTCACCAAAAACTGAATAGCGATCAGGACAATTTGCGACCACCACTTACCCAGCCGGTCAAAAAAGCGTTCCTGCATCTGTCGAAGGGACGCCAGACCCAGGATCAGTCCCGTCCAGGCAAATGAAATCAAGACCACCAAATCCATCCAACGAGGAATACCTGCGCGCAATTTAAAGTGAAACAGATCGGTGATGATATAAGGCGCATTGGGAAGAAAAAGCAGCCAGATGGAGCTCAATATGCCAATCTGCCACCATTTTGGCTTGGAAAGATTGACGAGATAGTGAGAAATCAAAAACGGAATCCAGGCCAGAAACAAGTTCCAGACCAGGAAGAGAAAGGTAGTGTTTCCGCTCAGGTACATGCGAAAACCGAGCATCAGGACACATAAGACCGAAGCCAGGAAAAGCGGTACCACCCGCGCAGGGCGATACCGTTTTCTGAATGAAACAACAGAGAGACTTGTCATGCGTTTTTATTCAAATTGTACCAATCGAGTTTGCGGGTTACATACATCACGCCAGCCAGGACCACGAAGAGCCCCACACTGCCGATGATCAGGGCATAATCTTCCATTTGAAGCAAGGCATAGACAAAACCGTAGGAGACGCTCAGCATGCCAATAAGAATCAGGCTGAGCCTGAGGTTTTTGAACAATGGCCAGGCGTAGAAACTGATGAGGAAAATTGTAGCCCCTGCAGAGATCAGATAGGCAAAATCAAAACTTTTTTGTTCGCTAATCGACAGCGTCAGCACATAGAATAAACTCAATGCCAATCCCACCAAAATGTATTGGATAGGATGAATCCGAATTTTCTGGAAAACCTCAACCAGGAAAAAGACCATAAAGGTGAGCACAATCAGCATGATGGCATACTTGGCGGCGCGTTGAGACTTTTGATACTGATCCACCCCAATTTTCAGGCGCAGCCCAAAATCATAGCTGGTGAGATTGGATTGGGCGTCAATCCACTGCTGTGGGAAGTCGCGGTTGAGGTGCAGAACCTTCCAGTTTGCATCGAATCCATTGTTGGTAACGCCTCTTTCGTCCGGTAGGAAAGCGCCATCAAAACTGGGCGTTGGCCAATCAGAGTATAGCCTGACCTTGGTTTCCCGGCCCATGGGGGAAAAATAGATCGATTGGCTCCCTTGAAGATTGATCCGGGTGGAAAAAGCATAACGCCCTTCTGCTGCATCAAGCGGAATCTGGGCACTGAGTCCTGAACCGATTGGTGCAAGCGCTCCCGGCTCAACCGGGATATCGGTTTCATTCCAGCGCAGCCGAATCTGTTCCATGATACCCCGCATATCTGCGATGCCGATCGACAAACTGGCTTCCTGCCAGTGTACCTGACTGGGATCAATGCCCAATGCCCGTACGTCTGGTTGCCTGAAATATCCGCTCACATCCAGTGTGGATTCATACACGACAACCTCATAAATCCCGCGCTGTCTGGTCTGAGGGTTGATTTTGCCCTCTACATTCAAATCTTCAGGTAGAAAATGCATCTGGTGAATCTCCGTGTAGGTTTCGCCATCACTGTTTTTCCGCAGCACCTCATAGGGCAGACTCAGTACCGGTCCAGTTAAGCGTTGGGCATTGCCCCATTTGGCACTCACTTCCATGACTGCTTCATGACGGGTGCGGGCCCGCTCATCAATCAGTTCCTGAATCATGGCGGTTGGAATCAGCAAAATCAGAATCAAAAAGCCAATGGTGATCATGCGTAGACTGATCGAGGCCCGCATACGCTGGTTGGTACGTTCCCAAAGAGAAGGGGATTGCTTGTCTGGTGTGTTGGTTTCCATATTGTTTTTCCCTAAAGTTCTTTGTTTTTCAAAGTAAAAGCGGTGCAGTTTGAGAATTCGCTCTCATCGAGCGAGTAAGCGTGATCAGCCTAAACCTTTGATGATTTCTTCCAGTGCGCTTAAATGTGCTTCAAAAGCTTTTTTCCCTTCCTTTGACGTCCGGTAAGTGGTGTGTGGTTTTCGGTTGCGAAATTCTTTGGTTTCTTCTATGTAGTCGGACTCCCGTAATTTCTTCAGGTGACTGGCCAAATTGCCGTCTGTGAGTGGTTTGTTGGGATCATTGAGTTGCTGTTTCAATTCATTATAGGACACAGCATCGTTGACCATCAGCAGTGACATGATGCCGAGTCTGAGTTTATTTTCAAAAAGCTTATTGAGTTTATGAATTGCGTCTTTCACCGTTCATACTTTACATACATCACAATCCCGTACAGAATGTGAAACACACCGAAACCGAGCGCCCAGAAAATGATTCCATAACCGACGAAAAATGAGCCAAGTAAGCCCAGACCAATTTCTGTGATCCCAAGGTAGCGAATTTCACGTAAGGTATACTTACCTGCATTGAGCAGAGCCAACCCATAAAAGATCAAGGTGGCAGGGGCGATCATGCCAATGAAGCCATAATATGCGAGTTGAACACAGAAAATAGCTCCTGCCAGCAACGGGATCGCCAAATTGATCAGCAGGCGACGCGATACTTTGTTCCAGACCGGCAGACCTTTTTTACGGGCCATGCGGATGGAAAAAAAGCTGGCACTCAGCACTGCAACAACCAGGATGGCCATGCCCAAAAGCACTGCCTCCAGCAACAAATCTCTCGCTGGAACATAATATCCTCCGTCAAACAGAAACTTGATGCCCCGGAACAGACCGGTGCCAGTAAGGTAGGTAGAGGCAACCCAGGCGCCTACCAGGGCAACAACACCTGCACTGACGCCCGATAGCCCACTCAAAGACACAAATTTGGTGGACTGCTCCATCATGCTCCGAAGCTCGGAGATGTCGCGTAGCTGATCCTGATATTGACTCATGTAAAAAGCACTTTGTAATGCAAAGTAAATAACGACAATGACAGATGCAAGGTTACAGTCCAGTAGAAAAATGCGGGAATCTGGCTTTGAATCGGCTTTTTATGCGGAAATTCTTATTTTCAGATATGGGAGAAAAACACTGGATCAGTGGTCTATGGCTGCTTTTTCTGGGGGTCAGCCTGATTGGGCAGCCCATCCGTATGCCATTTGAAACATTCACCATTGAAGACGGACTTTCGCAAAGTACGGTCAGGTGTATGCTGCAGGATCGGCACGGCTACTTATGGTTTGGAACCGAAGATGGTCTCAATCGCTTTGACGGATACGAGATCCGGGTGTTTCGTCGATCAGGCACTGATCCCCGAAGTCTGGTGGATAATTGGATCAATTGTCTGCTTGAAGATACCGAGGGACGCATCTGGATCGGTACCCAGGCTGGATTATCGGTTTTTCTACCAGCAAAGGAAGAATTTGTTTCCTTTCGGCAGCGTGATTCGGTCGGCCTGAAGCGCGACAATTTTACCGCCGTTCGGCAGGCACCTGATGGTCAGATATGGTGTATAGCAAATTATGGACTTCATCGGGTAATATTGGCGGAAAAGCCTTCTGACTGGCGATTTGAAGTCGTGAATATTCCATTCGCATGGAAGCAGCAAAAGCGAAACACCGGATCTCTGTATGATTTGCACATTGATCCTGATAATCGGCTGTGGCTGGCTGCTTACGGTAATCCCAGAGATACCCTCGTCGGTGGTCTGATCTGCTATGATCCCATTTCAGGCTCGATGCAACGGATACAGCCACATGCTGACTTCAAGATCGACCATCAGGTGCACCGTCTCATGCCGGAAGCAAATGGAAAACTCTGGGTGGGGATGTTTCGCCAGGGATTGAATCTTCTAAAGGAAAAGGCCGGAAAGCTTGAAATGACCAATTGGCAGCAGGCAGAAGGGCTGCCACATCCGCAGGTCAGAGCAATGTTGCGGGACCGTAAAGGCCGATTGTGGATTGGTACCTATGATGGTCTGGCGATCATGGATAAGAATGGAAAACTGCGGCCAGTTTTTCCGATGGTGGGAGCTGAGGGCTTTGGTACGATTGAAGTAATTCTTGAGGATCGGTCTGGGAACATCTGGCTGGGAACAGGTGGAAATTGTTTTCGGCTGAGTGGCCATAAAAAAGCTTTTGGCCATGAGTTTGCTGACCCGGATAATCATCAAAGTTTACTCAATGATGACATTTTAGGGCTGTTGGTGCGGGACAATGGGGAAGTCTGGTCCAGCAATTATGAAGCTGGTGTAAGTCGTGTGCTTCCTGCCTATAATGGAAAGCGAAAATACATTCATTATACCCCAGAAAATACCGGACAGCCCATTAGCCAGGTCCTGGGTATTCGGGAAGACAAAGCGGGACGTATTTGGCTGATTACCTTAGGAAATGGCTTGTTTGAAGTGAAACTGGACCCTGACGACCCGCTGGCGACGCCAAGCATGATCTCTCATCCTGTCAAAACACCTAGTTATGTCTATGATTGGTTGGAAGACTCTTTGGGACGACAGTGGGTTATTCACTACACGGAGGGTTTGTTCATCAGAGAAAAAAGAAGTGGACAATGGAAACAGCAACAATTTCGCCCGGGACGAGTCGATTCTTTTGGCTTACCGCCTCATTTTCACCAACATGTCTATCGTGATCATGCGGGGCATATTTGGCTGAGCAACAATGTCGGTCTGGTTCGGGCCTACGAGCAAGCAAATCGCCAGATTGCTTTTCGCAGGCTGGTCCTCTCTCAGGAAGACGCGCGCATCCGGGATCCGAAACCCACTAGTTTTTACCGCACAAAAGATGGATTGATCTGGTTGGGTACATCTTCGGGCCTGATTCGTATCGAATTGGAGGATGAAGAAATTTCCCCATGGGCGCAGGAATCCCGGGCGAATCTCCCATTTCGTTTTCGCCAATACAAACGTGAAGATGGTTTGCCAAGTAATTTTATTTACGCCATCGAAGCTGATGATCAAGGTCGCTTATGGCTGAGTACCTCTAATGGCTTATCACGGTTCGATCCCAAGACAGAGTCTTTTCGGAATTTTACCCCAGCTGATGGCTTGCAAAGCAAAGAATTTAACGGGAATAGTTCTGCCAAAAGTTCTGATGGGAAACTCTATTTTGGCGGCATCCATGGCTACAATGATTTTCATCCAGACAGTATTCTTGACAATCCTGCTCAGCCGGAAGTCCATATTACCGGAATCAGTCTTTATAATCAGCGCCTGCGGCCCGGCCAAAAGATTCCGCAATCTGATTACATACTGGACCGCTCTATTGACCTAAGAACAAAAATTACGCTCTCCTGGCAGGATGATGTGATCGGTTTTTCTTTTTCCAGCATGGACTTTTCGTTTTCAGATCAAGTTCAGTATGCCTATCGGCTTGTGGGTGAGGATGAAGATTGGATTCCCAATGGCACCCGTAATTTTCTCACCTATACCAATCTTTCGCCCGGGACCCATATCCTGGAAATCAAAGCCAGCAATTCAGACGGAATCTGGAGTCCGCACATCCGCCGTTTACAAATAGAGATCTCAACCCCTCCCTGGCAGAGTTGGTGGGCGATGATCCTGTATGGCCTTTTGCTGAGTATGATCGTGTATCTGTTGGTCAGAGCCCGAACCAGGGCTGTCCGGCAGGAGCTGAAAACCCAAATGCGTATTCAGCAGGCCAAAACGGAAGAAAGAGAATTGGTGCGGGCGCAGAGTTCACGGGATTTTCATGATGAGGCAGGCAATAAGCTGACCAAAATTTCTCTTTATGCGGGCCTGACACGTCAGTTGGGAAAAGAGCAACCGCAGATGCTGGAATATCTGGAACACATTGAGCAGAATGTGCGAGAACTATCCAGCGGGATGCGGGATTTTATCTGGGTGCTGGATCCCACCAGAGACAGCTTGCCGGATACGCTTTTGCGTATTCGGGACTTTGGTGAACAGTTGTTTGCCCATTCCGGAATTGATTTTGTTTATCAAAACCACATCCCTGATCGGCCAATTTCCATCGACATCCAGACCAAACGTCACCTCTTGCTCATCTTTAAAGAGGCGATGCACAATGCACTGAAGTATGCCAACTGTCAAGCGGTTCGACTCAGCAGCCAGTTGGACAATGGACAACTGCGGATCGAAGTGATTGATGATGGCCTCGGCTTTTCTAAGGAAAAACTGGACCGTATCAATGGTCTGAACAATATGAAGAGTCGCGCCGCTGAGAGTGGTGGAACCTTGTCTATTCATTCCTTGCCCGGACAGGGAACGCGTATCGTCTACAAAAAGGAAATTCACCCAAATGGGTAATGGCTGCGGCCGGAAAAATCACCTACCTTCAAAACATGAATTCACGCCCGATCCATGTTGCCATTGTCGAAGATGAACCTGAAATCCGCCGACTCCTGAGCCTGGTGATTGACAACAGTCCTGGTTTTGCCTGTCAACTGGAATTTGCCAGTGCGGAAGAGGCCTTGCGCGGACTGACAAGCTTTCAGCCAGACATTTTGTTGATGGATATTCAATTACCGGGTATGTCGGGAATTGAGGCAGTACGAGAGTTATACCACAAAGAAGTCCCTTATCCGATTTTGATGCTGACGGTACAAGAAGATGACGACTCAATTTTTGACTCTCTATGTGCCGGTGCCAGTGGATATTTGACCAAGGAAACCCCTCCGGCAGTGTTGTTGGAAGCCATTCGGGAGGCACA
>JBCBZF010000415.1:0-5912 GCA_039815525.1 Bacteroidota bacterium
CGCCTCAGCGCATGATGGACTACGCTGCTGCCGCTCGTGAACGAGGTCTTCAAGTGATCATCGCCGGTGCTGGTGGGGCAGCGCATCTGCCTGGAATGGTCGCATCCGTTACCACACTCCCCGTGATTGGGGTGCCCGTCAAATCGTCAAACTCAATCGACGGCTGGGATTCTGTCTTGTCTATTCTTCAAATGCCTTCCGGGGTTCCGGTCGCCACCGTCGCCCTGAATGGCGCAAAGAATGCCGGCATCCTCGCCACCCAAATCATTGGTGCGCATGATGGAGCCGTAGCTGAGCGTTTGAAGACGTACAAAGCCTCCTTGATTGACAAAGTAATGGAGATGGTTGACGAGGTCGAGAATCAGTGAGCACCAGCCCGTTCAGCATTGAGATTCTGCTGCCATTTCCAGGCAGATGTCATCATATCGTCAATGTTTCGTTCTGCCACCCAGCCAAGTTTTTGCTCTGCCAGGCTGCAATCTGAATAGATGGCGACCACATCTCCTGCCCGACGGGGACCGACCTCATAATTCAGTTTTTCTCCTGTATTCCGTTCAAAGGCTTCAATCGCCTCCAGCACACTGACGCCCTCACCGGAGCCCAGGTTGAAGATCTCAAAAGTGGCTTCATTTTTCCCGGCAATGAGGTAATCCAATGCTTTGAGGTGCGCAATGGCAATGTCGGTTACGTGGATGTAGTCCCGGATGCAAGAACCATCTCTGGTGTCATAGTCTCCTCCGAATACGCTCATTTTGGGAATAATCCCAGATGCTGTCTGGGTAATTACGGGGACAAGGTTGCTGGGACGATTAATGGGATCTTCCCCGTTCAGACCGCTGTGATGTCCACCAACGGGATTGAAATACCGCAGGGCTGTGGCTTTGACATTGGGACTGGCATGAACTGCATCCCGTAGAATGCGCTCCCCGGCCAATTTGGTGTAGGCGTAGGGTGATTCTGGCTCTGAAACCACAGTTTGTTCTGTTACTGGCAATTGCTGAATGTTGCCGTAGACAGAACAGGAAGAAGAGAAAATCAAATTGTCTACCCCAAATTCTTCACAGCATTTCAGCACATTGACCAGAGAAAGGAAATTGTTGTGATAATAGCGAATCGGCTGCTCAACAGACTCACCTACGGCTTTCAGGGCGGCAAAATGGATCACGCCGATCAGATCATCATACTGTTGAAATACGCCTCTGAGAGCCTCCAAATCACAAATGTCAATCGAATGATTGACCATCTGCTGGCCAGTGATGGCTTCAACGCGGGCCAGGGTTTTGATGGAAGAATTCACCTGATTGTCTACTGAGACCAGATCGTAACGCCCGTCTTCAATGATTTCAATGGCAGTGTGTGAGCCGATGTAACCGGTTCCCCCGGTGATGAGAATGCGTGGCATATGTTTTCTTATGTTTTTTGCGGAAGCAATTGAAAAATCTTTGTGAAATATTTTGAGTAGATCCTGGGTAAACTGGTAGAAATTCCGTGTGAACGACAACTTTGCAGCATTTCCTGATTGATTTTCAGGGTGCTTTTGATCCCCTGGGTGCTACTGCCACCTGTGCGCATCTTCACGATGGTTTTGGGCAGATATTGGTAGCTGACTTGATGGAGGCAAAACAGACGTACCATGAGATCAAAATCTGCACAGATGTCATAGTCAGTGTTGAAGCCTCCAAATTGTGCGTACAATTTTCGCCTCACAAAAAAAGTAGGGTGAGGAGGCATCATCCCCTGTGCCATTTTGTTTGGGTGAAAGCCTTTACCTGGGAAAAAACGTACCACTTTGTTCAGGTCTTCATCCCGGACGTACACGAGATCACCAAATAAGGTATCCGTCGCTCCTTCCTTGAAAGCAGCAGCTACAGAAGAGAGAATGTCTTTTTCCGGGTAAAAATCATCTGCATTGAGAATGCCGACGACCTCTCCACTGGCAAGGCCAATGCCTTTATTCATGGCATCGTACAGGCCCTCATCCGGTTCTGAGATCACATGTGTAATTTGGTCATCATATTCAGCCAGAATGTCAAGGGTGCCATCAGTTGACTGTCCGTCAATGACGATGTATTCAATCTCCGGGAAATCCTGCTGTAGGACTGATTCAATGGCATCCCGGATGGTCGCCGCTGCATTGAAGCAGACTGTGATGATGGAAATCTTCATGTCAGTCTTACTTTTTCTGTTACACCTGAATCAATCTTGCGTTCACGTATTTTTTTTGCAGGATTGCCTTGATAAATCCCATAAGCATCCAGATCCTGATTGGCCACCGACTGGACGGCTAAAATGGCATGCGAATGCAATCGCACCCCCGGACCGACCACACTTTTGGCGCCTACCCAACTGCCGTTTTCCAGATGAATACCCTTAACCATGAGGTCAAAGCCAGGGCGTTTATAATCATGATTGCCCGTCAGAAGCATGGCACCCTGCGAAAGGCAAACATTGTCTTCTAAAACCACAGTGGTCAGGTTGTCAATCCAGGCTTTTTCTCCAATCCAGCAATGATTTCCAATCTGCAAATGCCAGGGATATTTGATGTTTACACCGGGCTTGATGACAACGCCTTTGCCAATCTTCGCGCCAAATAGCCTGAGCAAACCAACTTTGAGCCCCGAAAAAGGATTGAGTGGATTGATGAAAAAAAGCGCATTGACAAAATACCACAGCAGACGGGAAAGGGGATTACCGCCGGGTTGGTACCAAGAATTGTCGTATTGGCTGAGATCACTTTGACCACTCATACGGAGAATGTTTGATTTTCTGCCACTGAAAACAATTGCAAATATGCTTCTTTCCAACCTGATTCTTCCACAAAAGTGCGGGCAAAGCTCCAGGCTGCTTGAGAGATGGCCAGATAGGTGCCTTCTTCCATGTCAATCGCCTCTTGCAAAGCGGCTTCAAATTTTGCCTGCTCATGAAGCGAAATATCCCAGCCAATGCCATGAGTCTGTAAATTTCGCCAGGGAGTTTGATCACTGATCAAAACGGGTAGACCGGCTTGAAAGGCTTCAAAGATGGCATGGCCAAAGTTTTCGCCATGTGTGCTCAGCGCGAAGACATGTGCTTGTTGAAGCGCATCGATGATTTTATCATGCGGGAGGGCACCCAGATGCGTCACCTCTATATTAGAGGGTAAACCGTCAATGAGCCGCTGGCATCTGGCCCAATAATCCGCATCCTCAACCGGGCCAATGATGTCAAATTGTATGTGCCCCTTTCGGTTCTGCAGACAGTTCAGCAGAAAGTCCAGGTTTTTTTTGGGCCCGATTCGGGAAACAAATATCAACCTCAGAGAGCCCGCCTGCTTTTTTCGTGGGAACCAGGCTGCCTGTTGTTGACTGGGCACATTTCCGATGGTACTGATATGAACATTTTCCCCAAAGTGCTTTCGAATATCGGTCTCTTCCTGTTCGTCTGTGGCCTGAAAGTGAACAGATTTCTGAATGCCAGCTGTTTGCAACAGCTGTAGAAATAGCTTCTTCTTCAGAGATTTATACTGCAAAGCACCAGCATGTAGCATCCCTCTTGGCGCCAATACCAGCTTTGCCGACAGCTTTCCCCGCCATTTTTTCCATAAAAATGAAAGTGTATAGCGAGGGGAAAACATGCTGTTGAGATAGACCACATCAGGCGTAAGCTTCCCCAATGGATCAATCGAATTCTGAGGACTTTGATAAAATACCTGTATGCCTTCATCAAAATGCGTCCATTGATCAGTCTGGAGAGCGGGATAGGGGGTATGTGAACCGAAATCCCGATCGGAGGTGAGAACATAAACGGCAAAGTCATCCCGCATCAGATAGGCCACATTCAGGCAAGATCGAATGGGGCCCCCTGCTTTGTAGCCGGGGACAAACCAATCGGTTGCAATGAGGAGAATGGGACGATTGCGGTGCATCAGAATTGAAAATAAATAAAAGGTGTTTCATCCAGGGGCCAGAACAGATACATCAGCAGACTGCTCAGGAAAATGACGAGGGCAAAAGGTGCAAGTGGCAAATTCGCCCATTGCTTTTCAAGCCCGCCCTTGACAAAAGAGAATGTATGTACAGCCCAAAAGGCAAGCAAAATCAAGATGGTGGAAAAGAAATTAAGCTTGCCCAGTCCTATATTCTGGAAGGCAAAATTGAAGTCAAACCAGATATATTTCTGTATGGAGATCAGCATCTTGTCAAAATCTTTTACCCGAAAAGCAATCCAGGTCAACAACACAATATACTGCATGATCAGGACGCTCAGGAGCCTTGGTATGCCATTGGGCAAACGGGCGATTTTTTTATCCAGATCAAACAAACGATAAAGAATCAGAATCAACCCGTGTAAAACGCCCCAGATCACATAGTTCCAACTGTTGCCATGCCACAAGCCACCCAATGCCATGGTGAGGAATAGATTCCGATAGGTGAAGAACTTGCCTTTGCGGTTCCCACCCAAAGAAATGTAAAGATAATCTCGTAGCCAGGTGGATAGACTGATATGCCAGCGTCGCCAGAAGTCGGAGGGACTGGCCGCAAAGTAGGGTCGATTGAAATTTTGCGGAAAATGATAGCCCAATATATCGGCGATACCGATGGCAATGTCAGTATAGCCCGAGAAATCACAATAAATCTGGATGCTGAAACAGATGGTGGCCAGCCAGATGATGGGACTGGGATACACTTCTGGATTGGAAAAAACGCCTTCCGTCAGAACCCCTAAATTATCGGCAATCAAAACCTTTTTGCCCAACCCTTTGAGGACCAGCAATACGGATTCCTGTTTGAATCTGATGGGGGGATTGTGTCGAAGTTGGGGTAAAAAGTCACTCGCTCTGACGATGGGACCAGCCACCAATTGCGGAAAGAAGGAGACAAAGACCGCAAAATCCAGCATGGAATCGGTTGGCTTGAGTTCGCCACGATAAATATCGATGGTGTAACTCATGGTCTGAAAGGTATAGAAGGAAATACCAACCGGTAGAATGACATGCAGGGACGTCCACCCGGGCGTATGCCCGAATAGCTGCATCAGCGCCATGAGATTCTGTTCGAAGAACCCATAGTATTTGAAAAAAGCCAGTAGCCCCAAATTGGAACACAGACTTAGGATAAGATAAAAGCGTTTCTTGGTGGGACGGTCCTCTTCATACAATCTTTTCCCCAGAAAATAATCAATGAAAGTGGAGAAGATGATCAGGAGAATAAAGACCGGATTCCACCACATATAAAAAATGTAGCTTGCAATCAGGAGTAGTCCCTTGCGCGGGTTTTGCTGTTGAATTGCCAGTAGTCCCAGCAAGAGCAGCAGGAAGAATACCAGAAATTCAATTGAATGAAACAGCATGCGGAAGGGGGTGAAAGTATTCGGTCAGTCTTTGGGTGAGTTTGTCTGCCCCACTTTGCGAAGGGTGCCAGTGATCAACGAAGTCCTCTGGGGTTAACGCATTGACATAGTTAAGTGTAGGAGGGAAATCTTCAGGAAGTTCTTCAAGCTGCCGTGAGAGTGAATCACGGGCAGCGGTTGTCATATTGCTCAGATCCGGATTGATCGGATAGACCACCAGATGATAGCGGATATTTCGCTCTGCAAGGGATGCTTCAATCTTCTGGAATAAGTGAATGGGTGCTTCCGAGATACGGGTAAATGCATCCTGGGGAGAGGGATTAAAGCGCTTGATCAGTTTTTGATATTGGGCCTCTGATACCCTTTTGGTGTAGGGATTGGGGAAATATTTATCTGTATTGAGTGCATCCAGAGCGAGATCCTCGCGCAAGCCACCACGCAGGGCACGATTGAGAGAGTTGATCAAAATCCCTCGTCCTTCAAAACGAATGGCCCAGCCAGACTGCTGGAAATACTGTAAGACGGAATCAGAGAGTAAAGCGAAAGTTTCTTCTGAAGGACGATAGCCATAGAGGTAAAAATTC
>JBCBZF010001285.1:0-1685 GCA_039815525.1 Bacteroidota bacterium
CCAGAGCTGGCAATTACATTGACTGTCGCACGTCCATTGGGAGCACCGCAAGTATCTGGCTCGGTGGTCCCACTTAACACGATAGGGGCAGGTTGTCCAATAGAAACCGTTACAAATGTGCTGCAACCAAAACTATCGCTAACGGTGGCCGTGTATATGCCTGAACCAACGCCAGTGAGGTTTGCAGTGGTCTGAGACGGTGAGCTGTTCCAACTGATACTATTATTGAGATCAGTGGAAATGCTGGCACTTCCGTCCGTTCCCCCATTACAAGTCGCATCCGTTGAGCTCAGCAAACTTGCGGTGGGCAAAGGTGTGTTACTCAGGGTGATATTTTGTGAACCGGTACACCCATTGCCATCAGTCACCGTGACTGTGTAGCTACCACTGTTCAGGTTGTCAGCGATGCTATCATTGAGATTGGTATTATGGGACCAATCATAGGAGAATGGTGCATCACCATCATGCGAGATGATGATTTGGCCATTGGTTTGGTTACAATTCTCATCCGCTGCCACTTCTACATTCACCGTCAGACTACACTGCGCCTGAATACGGGCCGGAAGGACAAAGAGTAGAAGGGAAAAGAGAAAGCTGATTGGCAGACATCTGGTAAAATCAGGCATGGTTGAGGTATGGTGTTTGAACCGAGGACGTAAAGCTACATCTTTTTATTGTATCCTTTGGCTCGAAACCCTAACATTGAAGCATGAAAGCATTGGGAAGACACATTTTGGCGGAGTTTCACGGTTGTCGTGAAGAAATCCTGAATGATGTAGAAAGAATCGAAAAATTGATGCTTACGGCTGCTGAGAAAGCCCGGGCAAATGTTGTTGACAGTCGCTTTCACGCGTTTTCTCCAATCGGCGTATCAGGTGTGGTCATCATCATGGAAAGCCACCTTGCCATTCATACCTGGCCGGAAGCCGGATATGCCGCGGTTGATCTGTTTACCTGCGGGGAGGGACTCGATGCATGGAGTGCATTTACATTTCTTGAAAAGGAGATGGGCGCAGATCGACATGCGAGCATAGAGATCCTGCGGGGGCAGGAAGTGCATTGGCAAAAGCCAAACTTACCCAAAGAAAATGAGCACTAGCAGCCCGGAACATCCCGGAATACCTCTATTGGTGCCGTATAAACACGATTTTCACCACCCTGACTTCCGCCGATTGGCGTGGCCTGATTACCGGCCCGGTCAAAGAGCTGAATCTCATACCGGACACTCTCTTCACATTGCTGTGGCAGGTTGATGGTCAATGGAATCACCACACTGATCTCACCCTGGATAGAAGGCTTGCGCGCGTCTGGGGTCAGATTCTGTAAGGTATATTTGTTGGTTGCCTGCTCTTCTGTCAGGCCCTGACCGATGCGGGAGTCGATCAGGAATAGATTTTCAAGATTGTTTTCCAATGAACCCAAGTCTCCATCACCATCCTGAAAACGGAAAGTAATGACGATAGAATCCTTCAGATGCTCCACCCGTCTCGGCTGAATGTCCATGAACTCAATCTGGGGTTCAAGTGGAAAAACAGGAGACTGATCACAAGCAGTCATCCAAGCCGCTGTGATGACAAGCAAAAAAGGCAGAAAAATGCGGTTCATTCTCATTTTCATACTATACGTAATTTAGCCAACCTCTGTTTAATTCACAACCAAGGGTAAGGAATTCCCTACTTTGCCAC
>JBCBZF010000578.1:0-4734 GCA_039815525.1 Bacteroidota bacterium
ATATTGGTGGCACCACCATCAGAATTGATTTTTCCAAATGATAAAACCGAGGGAATACGGGGATCAGAGCGGCTTACCACTTGTTGTAAAGCCACCAGCATTTGCGCGGTGATCATCACGGGATCAATGAAATGCGCCGGATGCGCTGCATGCCCCCCTTTACCTTTGATCTCAAGGTAAATCTCATCGGCTGAAGCCATATAAATCCCCGAACGAACCCCGATTTTTCCGCATGGAAAATAAGGTTGGACGTGCTGTCCCAGAATTCCATTGACGGGTTGTGGCTGTTTCAGTACACCTTCTTGGATCATCAAAGATGCCCCACCTGGGGCCCGCTCTTCAGCGGGTTGAAAAATCAGTTTGATGGTGCCGGAAAAATGTTCCCTGAAATGTTGGAGGACTTGTGCAGTTCCCAACAGGGATGACGTATGGACATCATGGCCACAGGCGTGCATGACGCCCTGGTTTTGGGAGCGATAAGGCACCTCATTCTCTTCCACGATGGGCAGGGCATCCATGTCAGCGCGCAGGGCCAATACTTTGGAAGCAACGCCCTCCGGGGCAGTTTTCGTTCCTCTGATGTAGCCGACCAGTCCATGACCTGCGATATCAGTCTCCGTTTCGATCCCAAGTTGCTGCAAACGCTGATTCACAAAAGCGGCGGTCTCCTTTTCTTCGAAAGAGAGTTCCGGGTGGGCGTGAATGTGCCGTCTTTGGGTGATGACACTGTCAAAAATCTCGGTGGCGAAGTCCTGGATTTGGTTTTTCAGACTCATGCTGCGAAATTACAGATTCTTCCGGCAAATGACTGGTAGAAAAATTGAGATAAACAATTAATTCCTATGCGCAAGGTATTTCTCTGGACGTTCTCCCTCGTGTTGCTGAGCATGGCTGTTATCAGCAGCAGTTGTAATCGATTTGAAGATGGTCCCGGCATCAGCTTTCAAAGTGCTGTCAACCGTATCTCCAATACCTGGCGGGTGAAAGAAGCCGCCCTCAATGGCGCTGATATCACCCCTCAGTTTGAATCTGATTTCTTTACCTTCGATGACAATGGCGTATTCGAAACCCTCGATGCCGCCCGTCTGATTCATTTGCCTCCTTATACGCAAGACACCATTATCCCCACCAAAGGGGAAGGAGAATGGGATTTCGTGGACCGAAGCCACATTGAAATACTCTACAACTACAGATTTCGCGATCCATATAACACCAGTGTCAACTATGTCGACGAACGCTATGAGTTCTGGGAAGTAACGCGCCTGAGTGCTGATGAACTTTGGCTCCGGAATGACAGCGTGTTGATGAAGATGGAATTTTTCAATGAATAAACACTTTGGCCATCCTTTCCTGCCCGGATGCCTCCTGATGTTATGCCTGGGATTGGTGAGTTGTAGCGACGACCCCAAATATCCCGAAGGACCCGATGCCAGCATTTACACCGCCCGACAGCGGGTTACCAATCTATGGGAATGGAGCCTGGTGCTGGACGACAATACGGCTCTGACCGGGATATACGCTGACTCAACGATTGAGTTTACCAACGATGATGTGGTCCGGATTTGTGATCTGGAAGGTAATTGTCGTGAAGGAGAATGGAGTTTGGTGTCCAAGCGCACCCGCCTGCAAATGATTTTCGGTCGAAAAACGGAGGTGTTTGATATCCGTATGCTGCGCAAAAATGAAATGTGGCTGCGGATGGGTACAGACTCCAGTACGATAGACTGGGAACTCAGATCAGTCGAAACTGAATAAGCCCGATCAATAATTTGGCGCTTTCAGCATTCCGTGCTATCATCGAAGCAAAAGACATCCTACTACTATGAGTGCTTTTGTCGGTGAAATCATTGGGACCATGATCCTCATGCTACTGGGGAATGGCGTGGTCGCAAACAGTCTTCTAAAAAATACCAAGGGCCATGACAGTGGCTTGATTATTATCACGGCTGGCTGGGGTATGGCTGTATTTGTGGCGGTTTGGGTCTCTGCGGCTGCCAGCGGAGCGCACCTCAACCCCGCAGTTACCATTGGTTTGGCAGCAGCCGGTCCCAAATTTTTTGAATGGGCTTTGGTCCCTACCTATATCGGTGGACAAATTCTCGGAGCTGCCTTGGGCCAAATTCTGGTCTGGCTGGCATACCGTGATCATTATAACCAAACTGAAGATGCGGACATGATTCGCAGTACCTTTTGTAACACCCCTGCGGTTCGCTCCTATCTCAACAATACCATTACGGAGGCGGTAGGCACTTTTGTGTTGGTCTTTGCCGTTCTCATGGCAGCCCCCATGGAATTGGGCAATGGCGAACCCATTGGATTAGGCGCACTGGGCGCGCTGCCTGTTGGCTTACTGGTCTTTGGGATTGGTATGTCATTGGGTGGCCCGACTGGCTATGCCATCAATCCGGCCCGTGATTTAATTCCCCGTATTGTTCACGCAATCCTCCCCATCCCAAACAAAGGGGGCAATGATTGGGCTTACGCCTGGGTGCCGGTGGTCGGCCCCATTCTTGGTGGACTGGCGGCAGCCGGTCTGTATGTGATCTTGTCCTGATCCAGACAGTTTTTTGCGAAAGAAAGGCTGTATATTTGTGAAGTAGATTTAAAGACTTCATGATATGCCACGTATTCTTTTTTCCTCTACCTTATTGCTTCTTTTGACCAGTTGTATGTATGGACAAAAGACCCAGGCCGATTTCCACAATATGCTGGCTGATATGTATCGCTATTCCGTGCCATTGGTCAAATCCGCCGAGTTGAAGACGGATAGCAGTGAGGTGCTATTATTGGATACCCGGGAGAAAAATGAATTTGAGGTTGCCCATTTAGATGGCGCAAAATGGGTTGGCTATGACGATTTTCAGTCCGAAGCGCTGGCAGAGGTTCCCAAAGACAAGCCGATCGTTGTGTATTGCTCCGTAGGCTACCGCAGCGAACGGATTGGTGAAAAGTTACAGGAAATGGGCTTCACCAATGTGCGCAATCTTTATGGTGGCATTTTTCAGTGGAAAAATGAAGGCAATGATGTGGTCAACAAAACCGGCCAATCCACCGAAAAGGTACATACCTTCAATGCCAATTGGAGCCAGTGGCTCTTGAAAGGAGAGAAGGTGTATTGATTATTCCAAGAATCTGTAGAGACGGTCATACTTGCGGTCTCTGTAGAAGAAGCCCATCTAAAGATGTGTTGTGTGTTCCGAGCCACAAGTGTTGTGGCTCTACTACGATTGTAGATGATCATCTCTGATAATGCTCATCCTCCTGCCATTTGGCAGGATTATTCCTGATGTAGTCCCGAATCCTTTGGTAATCATTCATGCCGCGGATGATGTGATCGTAATATCCCCTTTGCCACGCAAAGGGAATTTCATGATTTCTGGCAAAGGCGGTTACACTTGACTTAAATCCCCGGATGACAGAAGCCAAATTTCTGGATTGGGGGCCGAATTGATTGCCCTCTTTTGCTTTATTCGGGTTTTGGACAGCCTCGATCGCAAAATCCATCTTCTGATTTTTCAAAAACGATGATGCCATGGATGTGATTGGGCATGATCACGAACTCATCCAGGATACTGAATGGCGCAAAAGCAGGAATTTTCTTCCAGTTTTCCTGGGCCAATTCTCCAATCCGTGAAAACGTCATTTCTCCATTCTGGATATCTCCCAGGAATCGGACTTTGTCTTTGGTACAGATCGTAACATAATAGGCGGCATTGTCGCCGTAGTCCCACCAATAGGCTCGATGCGATGGGATTCGATATTTCCCCTTGAACTTATCTGCCATTTCTCCACAACAAGGACGAATCCCCATAGCTCAAAAAGCGATAGTCATTCTCTAAGGCAGCCTCATATACTTTTCGCCAATCTTCTCCCAATAATGCCGCTACCAATAAAATGAGGGTCGTGCCAGGCATGTGGAAATTGGTGATGATGCCATCACACAATTTGAATTTGTAGCCCGGCATGATGAAAATACTGGTCTCTCCATGGAGAGAGTCCATTTGATGCTGATCCAGATGGGTCAACAGCGCATGAATCGCTTCCGTCAGGCTGGGGGCAGATCCTTTTTCGTAAGGTGCCAATGCATCAAGTTTGAGGAAGGCGTCATTGCTTTTTTGAACCAAAAGCTTTTTCCCCATCCAATACAAACTCTCCAGGACACGCATGGAGGTGGTCCCCACCGGAACAACCGCTGTATTTCGATCTCGGAGCTTGATGAGCATCTCCCGGCTGATCACAAATTGTTCGGCATGCATGTCATGCTCCACTACTTTATCGGTCTTCACTGGCAGGAAGGTCCCCGCGCTGACATGGAGGGTGAGCGCGTGAGGATGAATATTCTTTTTTGCCAGATTCGAAAATACCTGATCGGTAAAATGGAGGCCGGCAGTGGGGGCTGCAACTGCACCCTGATGGCGAGAATAAACAGTTTGATATTGCTTCTGATCCGCTTCGGATGCTTCGCGTTGAATGTAGGGCGGAAGGGGAAGTTTACCCATGGCTTCGATCAGATCCACCCAGACAATATCAGCGGCCTCCCAATCAAATTGAAGGATGTTTTCTTCCCGCTCAATCCAACTAACCCTTAACACAACTGATTGACCTTTGACAGAAATCTCAGTCTCAAGTAACTCATCAGGCTTCCAGCGCTTTTTGCGGCCGATGATGCATTGCCATTGGCAGCTTTGGGTGGTTTGCATGCTTTGTTGGACCTCGGCTGGAAAAACGGGTGCC